>JALUZX010000878.1 GCA_027011425.1 Planctomycetota bacterium | reverse complement strand
GATGGGGAAGGTCCATCCCTCCCTGGCCCACATGGAAGGGGGATCTTTCGAGGCCCCCGACCCGGCGGGGGCGGCGGAGTGGGCCGACGTCCTCTTCTTCGCCCTGCCCCACGGGAAGTCCCAGGAGGTGATGGGCCCGGTCCTGGAAAAGGACCCGCCCCTTGTGATCGACCTGGCGGCGGACTTCAGGATCCACGACCTGGATCTCTACGGCGCGTATTACGGGGAACACAAGGACCCGGCCGCCCTGGAGGGATTCGTCTACGGCCTGGCCGACGTGGAGGGGGAAAGGCTCCGGGGCAAGAAGCGGATCGCCGTCCCGGGCTGTTTCGCCACGGCCGCCCTGCTGGCCGTCCATCCCCTGGCCGAGGCGGGGCTCCTGGAAGGAACGCCGGCGGTCTTCGCGGTGACGGGCTCCACCGGCTCGGGGGCCAAGCCCAAGAGGACCACCCACCACCCCGTGCGGGCCCACAACTTCTTCGGCTACTCCCAGGGCGGGCACCGCCACGAGGCCGAGGCGGCCGAGCAGGTCCGGTCCTGGTCGGGAAGAAAAGACGCGTCGATCCGCATTCTCACCCACTCGGCCCCCCTGGTGCGGGGCATCCACGCCACCCTGCTGGCCGGGGTGAAAGAGCCCCTGCCCGATCCGGCCGCCCTCTACAGGGAGGCTTACGGGAAGCGGCCTTTTCTGTCCCTTCTGGATTCCCCCCCGGAGCTTTCGGCCGTGGTGGGAACCAATTACGCCCACCTGCACGTTCTCTCCCGCGAAGGGGACCGGGTGGTCGTGGCCGACTGCGCCGAGGACAACCTAGTGAAAGGGGCCGCCGGCCAGGCGGTCCAGTGCATGAATCTCGCCCTGGGGCTTCCCGAGACCCTGGGACTCGCCTTCGGAGGACTCTACCCGTGTTGAACCCCCATCCCGCGGAACTTCCCGTATACGCCCGCTTTCCCCTGGAACCCGCCCGCGGGGAGGGGTGCTGGGTCTGGGACCGGGAGGGGAGGCGCTACCTGGATTTCTACGGGGGGCACGCCGTGGCGGTCACGGGCCACTGCCACCCGAGAGTGGTGGAGGCCGTGAAGGCCCAGGCGGAGAAGCTCCTTTTCTATTCCAACGCCGTCCGGCTGGAGATCCGGGAGAAGTTCCTCGAACTTCTGGCCGAGGCCGCCCCCGAAGGCCTGGGCAAGGCCTTCCTGGTCAATTCCGGCGCCGAGGCCAACGAGCAGGCCCTGGCCCTGGCCCGGCGGGCTACGGGCCGCTCCCGGGCGGTGGTCCTGGAGGGGGGATTCCACGGCCGGACCCTGGCGACTCTCGCCGTCTCGGGAATCGAAAAATACAGGAAGCTGGCGGCCTTCTCCCAGGCGGGCCGGAACCTCCTGGGAGCGACGGACGTCTGTCCCTTCGGCGACGAGGATGCCCTGGACGGCTCGTCGGGCCCGATACGGCGGCGGTCCTGGTCGAACCGGTCCAGGGGATGGGCGGGGCCAGGCCGGCGGGACGCCCCTTCCTGGAGAAGGCCGGGAAACTCTGCGAAGAGAGGGGCGCGGCCCTCATTTTCGACGAGGTCCAGTGCGGAACCGGCCGGACCGGGGCGTTTACGGCGGCCCAGCTCTACGGGGTCGTCCCCGACGCGCTCACCCTTGCCAAGGGAATCGCCTCGGGCCTTCCCCTGGGAGCGGTCCTGGCCGGGGGAAAGCTGGCCCGGGGGATCGGCAAGGGCGACCTGGGCTCCACCTTCGGCGGGGGGCCCATCCCCTGCGCGGCCGGCGCCGCCACCCTGGAAATCCTCCGCGACGAGGAACTCCCCAAAAAGGCGGCCCGCCTGGGCGCATATCTGAAAGAAGAGATCCAAGGCATGCCCGGGGTGAAAGAGGTCCGGGGCGAAGGCCTCCTTCTCGGGATCGTCCTGGAGGGGCCGGCCAAGCCGGTCCAGCAGGCCCTCCTGGAGAAACACTCCGTCATCACCGGCTCGGCCGTCCAGCCCGAAGTCCTCCGCCTCCTCCCGCCCCTTACGGCCGGGGAAGAAGAGGCCCGGGTCTTTATCGCCGCCTTCCGGGAAGCCGCGGCCGACTTGTGAAGAGCAGGCCCCGGGCCCAAGAGCGGGGAGAGAAAAAAGGGGGGGGCGGAAGCCCCCCCCCGGCGAGTTCCCGGTTGCCCGGAAAACCCGGTTGTCAGGCCGGTCCTTCCTCTTCCTCCTCCACTTCCTCCCAGCCGGTGATCATGGCCTTGATGTTGGACCAGATCGTGTGGCCCGTGGTGGTCAGGTAGACGTGGCCGAAGAAGAAGGCCACGAAGATGAAGGCGAACAGGGTGTGGATCTTGGCCACCGTCCCGAGGCGCAGACTCCCCAGGCCCAGGCTTCCCCAGTCGTTGTAATAGTAGTAAAGGAAACCTGAGATCACCATTGCGGGGATGATCACGATCTTGAGGCCGGCGTAGGCAATGCGTTGAAGCGGGTTGAGCTTGGAGATTTCGGTCTTCTTCACCGGGTGGGGTTCGCCCTTGAAGATCCCGGATGTATAGAACCTGATCATGTCGGGCACCTGGGAGAACTGGGGAAGATACTGCTTCCACTCCCCCGTCGTGAAGTGCCAGAAGATCGCGAAAACGACGAGAACGATGAAGGCCCAGGCGAAGGTCCCGTGGAGTTCCACGGCCTTCTGGTAGCCGAAGATGCCCAGGTGGTAATGGATGTCGAAGCCCGTGAGGGCGAGAAGGATCACCAGGAGGGCCTGGGTCCAGTGCCAGAACCTTTCGAACCGCTTGTAGAGGTAAATTTTCTTCTTTCCCATGGTTCTCATCCTTTCGCCCGGAAGATCATTCTCAAAAAGCCGTGTCCCAGGGAGCCGGCGATGGCCAGGAGAACGAGGATCAACCCGATTCCGTCCACGAGGGAGCTTTTGTCCCTTCCGGGCATGTAGAAGCCCTTCAGCTTTTTCAGTCTGCCCCTGGGCGAGTGGCATTCCGCGCAGGAAAGAGCCATTTCTTTCGGGGCGACCATGTGGTCCAGGGGCCAGACCATGCAGGTCTGGATGAATTGGTATTTTCCGCTGTAAGGCGCCCCCACGTATTTCATCCCTGCTTTGATCGCCTTGCCCCAGTCGAAGGATTTCCAGAATGCGGCTTTCTTGTCGGGGCCGCAGGGAAATAGCTTGGGGACGACCAGCGACTTGTTGACCGGGTCGTAGGGCTGCTTCCCCCTGTGGATCTTCACCGGGTAGATCCTGGCCTTGGGGTCGTCGTAGCCCGTGTCGCACCAGTTGATCCGGACCATGGGCTTGGTGGGATCCAGCTTGTCGAACTTTCCGTGGCCGTAGACGCACACCTCCTCGGCAGGCTTGGTGTCGTCCACCTTGTCGCCCATGAGGGTGAAATTCATCCGCCCGTTGTACCAAAGGTATTCCGGGGCCTCGTTCATCGCCCAGATGAATTCGCCCTTCTTGATATGGAAGGTGTGGACCTTCTTGCCCTTCACCTCTCCCTCGATGACCTTCTTGCCGTTCATGGGCTTGCCCGCCTTGGACCAGTCCCACCACATCTTCGTGGGGTGTTCCCTCGCGAGCGTGGGGATATGGCAGGCCTGGCAGGAGACCTTGTCGGTGTGGTCGTTGAGCTTGGATTTATCGTGGGGGGCCTTGCCGTGGCAGGATTCGCAGGCAAGGAGATTGGATTCCAGGCCGCGCATCACGAAGTCCCTCTCGTTGTAGGCGGGGATCTCGAAGCACCGGCCGGAGATCTTGTGGTCCTTTGTGGTATGGCACTTCTGGCACTGGAAGTTGACTCCCTTTTCGTTCATGTGGACGTCCAGGGTGCGGTGCGGTTTGTAGAGGGTCAGGTCCATGTCTCCGTGTTTGACCCCTTCGCCGCCTCCGCCGAAGAAGTGGCAGGTGCCGCAGTTGCGGCGGGTAGGTTTTCCGACGCTCCTCGCGCTTGCTCCCAGGTCCACGGGCGGCATCATCTTTCCGGACTTCGGGGGCCATTCCCTCCCCTTGGGAAAGTCCTTCTTGTAGACCGGGTGCCCGGCGCCGGCGGGGAATTTCTTGTACTTGCCCGTCTGGTCGTGGCAGACCAGGCAGTCCACCAGGTACTGATTCTTGAAGTCGAAGGTCTTGTCCGCCCAGCCGTAGCCGGCGTGGCAGCTCGTGCACCTGGGCTCGTTGGAGGGAAGGGAGATACAGAAGTTGTTGATGATGTATTCGGCTTTCCCGTAAGGGACGGTGTGCTGGATGCCGTTCACACCCATTTCCTTCCGCGCCTTGGGGCAGATCCACGTCCAGTGGCTGGTCTTCATGATCTGCCTGGCCGCCTCGGTGTGGCAGGAGAGGCAGGCCTTGGTGACCGATGGGCCGTCGGGGAAGTCCTGCTGGAGGACCTTGAACTTGGAGTGGTCCGCCGTGGGCTTCCAGGGCTTTTCCGCCTTGTCGGCGTAAGGGCTTTTTTCGGGGTCGGCCCCGGCGGAGGGATCGGGAGGTCCCGGGGAAGCTCCGGCGAGGAGCGCCAGGACAAGAAGGCCCAGGGGGGCCATCCGGGCGAGGAGGGGAATCGTCCGTTTCATGTGGGTCTCCTGTTGCCTGGATTGTCAAAACCGCCTTGGGGAAAAGCACTGCCCCAGGGCGGAACAAGTGGTCCTTACCAAGAGAAATGCCGGGGATTTCGCGACCTTTCAAGGCGAAGTGGGGGCGGGGAGGGTGGAGGTTTTCCGGAGCCTTGACATCTT
>JALUZX010000877.1 GCA_027011425.1 Planctomycetota bacterium | reverse complement strand
AGGCAAGGATGGCCTTGGGGCCGGAGGGGTCGGCGTTTTTCCATTGGATGGACAAGCCCTCTTCCAGGGGCGTCACCTTCACCGCCAGCCGGGCGGTCTCCCCTCCGAACCCCGCCGCCAGGACCTCCTTCGAGCCGGACCCGGCCCCCCAGAGTTTCATGGCCAGGAGAAGTTCCTCGGCGGTGAGCCCTTCTTCCCGGGGAGGGAGCACTGGTTCCAGGAGGAGGATGCGGGGTTGTTCCTGTTGGAGGACCGAGAACCCGGCGCCGGCGGAGAGAATGGCCGCGGATGGATATTCGGGAACGGGGATTTCCAGTTTCGATCCGCCTACGGAGGATAGGACGAAAACGTCGTCCAGGACCACCCTTCCCGAGGATCCCACCGCCACGACCTCCAGGGAGACCGAGGAGCATCCTTTGGGGACCCGGCCCTCCAGGGCGATCCTGGTGAAGCCCTTCTTCCCCTCCGGAACCACCCAGGGCGTTGAGAGAGCGGACAGGGGAAGCCCCGACTCCCGGGCGTGGAACACCAGGTGCAGGGCCGCCCGGGCGTCCTCTCCGGAGACCCGGACAAAGGCCCCGGCGCGCACCCCGGAACCCGGTTCCACGGCCAGAGGTTTCCGGAGATTCATCACGGCGGGTTCGCCTCCCTCCAGCTCCGCCGCGGCGGCCATCTCTCCCGAGTGAGTTCCTCCAGGTTCGAAGCGGAAGGAGCCTTTCCCCGCCTGGGGATTCCACGCCCCTTCGCCCCCTTCCTCGAAGGAAGCAGCCTCGAGGGGAAGGAGATTCCCTGCCACGGCCTGGGGAAGGCTTGCCTTGGGGCCCGCCTTCCTGCTCTTCCCCAGGTAGAGGAAGGCCCAGGTCCCGGCACCCAAGGCAAGGAGGAAGACCAGGAGAAGGGGCGTCAAGGAGCGTCTCTTCCCGGCCTTCTCCAGGAGGTCCTTGTCCACCCGCGCCACCTGCACGGTCTGGCTCTCCTCGGCCAGGGGGCCTCCTTCCCTGTCCGCGAACCGGAGGCGCAAGACTCCCACGGAAAAGGTGTCTCCGTGTTCGAGGGGCACTTCTTCCACGCGCCTGCCGTCCAGGAAGGTTCCATTGGTGGAGCCCAGGTCCCGGAGGATCCACTTCCCCCCCTCCAGGACGATCTCAGCGTGGAACCCCGAGACCCGGGGATCGTGGAGGATCAGGTCGTTCTTGTCCTTGCGTCCGATGGTGAAGCGGGCCTCTCCGAGAGGGACTTCTTCTCCCTTTCGTTCACCGTCCAGGATCAGGAGGTAAAACCGTGAACTCATGCGATCCACCCAGAGAAGGCCGAGAGGTCCGGACGCCTGGAAACAATAAGCCCCACGTCCCCCGGAGGTTACGGGGCCCCAAGAAACCTAAGGAAAAAGGACGGGGGGAGTCAATGGAAGGGCGCGGTTTCTGATGGAATCCTTGTTAGTTCCGGGCCGCCTCATGCCGGGGCTGTCCATGTCCCTTTCCGGCCCGGACCGGGTTTTCTTCCCCCATGGGCGGCGTAGAATGGGACCTCCCAAATCCCCGCGCCAGAATGGGGAGAAACCAATGGAGGTGAAGAATTCCATGGAGACCCCGCGGATCACGAGAAGGGACCTCTTCGGCCTCCTTCCGGCGCCCCTTCTTCTCTTGAGGAGGGGCAATCCCCTTTTCCTCTCCCCTCCGGGGAAGAAGGAGGTCTCCCCGCGGCTTGGAAAAAAGGCCCTGGAGGAAGCCCTCTCCAGGGACCGGGAAGAGAACAACCGGCGTTACCTGGCCCTTCTGGGGTTCGGCCTTTCCGAACCGGAAAAGGGCCCGCTCCTGGGGTGGCAGGAAGAGGAATATCCCGACCCCCGCCTCTCCGGGACCCCCCAGGGCGCCCTGCAGGTGGAGAAGGCCGTGGAGGGCCGCAAGCAATGGAGGGCTTTCTTGAAGGCCACGGGATCCGTGGAGGGAAGGGTCGTCAACCGCTGGGTCCGCCGTTACCCGGGCATCATATACGCCCCAGCGCCTCCGGGAAGGACCTTTCCGCCCCCGGCCCTGCATGCCATGTTCGAGCACATCCACATGGAGATGAATCCCTCCCTCCTGGCGGTGCTGGTGGGGTCCACGGTGGATTTCATCAATCGGGACGATTGCAGGGACAACATCATGTCCAAGTCGCCCACCGCCACCTTTTCCCACTGGTTCACCGGGGCGGACCAGCTCCGGACCCAGAAGTTCGACAAGCCCGGTGTGGTTCCCCTCCTCTGCCAGGTCCACCCCGACGAGTGGGGAACGGTGGTGGTGGTCTCCAGCCCCTTCTTCTCCCTCACCGACAAGCGGGGGCGGTTCCGGATCCCCCACCTCCCGCCCGGGGAGTGGACCTTGAACTTCTGGCACCCCAAGCTCAAACCGGCCCGCATGAAGGTGGAAGTGAAGGCCGGCGGGGTCACCCAGGTGACTTTCAGGAGGCTCAAGCGCAAGAGGTGACCCGGGTTCCCCGTTTCTACCAGCCTGGTCTGGCGCCTGAGGGAAAGGTGGATCTCTCCCGGGACGCCTGCCGCCACGCCTTGAAGACCCTACGGTTGAAAGAGGGAGATCCGGTCCGCTTGTTCGACGGAGAGGGGCTGGAGGTGGAGGCCCGGATCCTCGCCGCCGGAAAGGGAAGGGCCCGGGCGGAGGTCCTGCGCGTCCTGGAGGCCCCCGATCGGTTCCTGCCCCCCAGGATGCTGGCCTTCTCTCCTCCAAGGGGGGAGCGCCTGGACCTGCTGGTGGAGAAGGGCACTGAGCTGGGAGCCGCCCTCTTTCAGCCCATCCTCTGGAAGCGCACCCCTCCCCGGGCCAGGTCCCCCCGGCTCGGCCGTCTGGAGAAGATCGCCGCCTCGGCCTGCGAACAGTGCGGGCGCGCCCGCCTGCCCGTCTTTCTCCCGCCTCTCCCCCTGGAGAGTTTCCTGCAGACCGGAATCCAGGGGGCGGGCTTGCTCCTGGACAAGGAAGGCCCTCCCCTCGCGGGAAAAGGGCTTTCCGGGGCGGTGACCCTCCTGGCGGGTCCGGAAGGGGGCTTGGAGCCGGGGGAAAAAGAGGCTGCCCTGGAGGCGGGATTCCTTCCCTCCAGCCTGGGCCCTCTCACTCTTCGGATCGAGACGGCCCTTCTGGCCGGTCTTTCCCGGTTGGCTCTCCCGGCGGTTCCCCCCGGGAGAGAAGGACCAGGAGGACCACCATGAGGACCACCGACAAGGGGGTCAGGTAAGGGATGTTGAAAAAGGCGCCCCCCACGGCGAAGGCCAGGGCGAAGAAGAAGAGGGCCAGGAGGACCACCGTGCCCTTCCGGAGCTTGAGGGGGTGGCTTTCCTCTTCCCCTGGGGGTGGAGGAACCCCCTTGGGGGCCCCATCCAAGGCTCCCCTCTTCTCCGCCGGGCCTTCCGTTTTCTCCAAGGCTTCCTCCCGGGGCCGGGCCCCGGCCGTTCTCCTTCAGGCTCCAATTCCAGGTTGAGACTCCACCAATCTAGCGGGAAGGGGTGGTTTTCCCAGGGCCGGCCCCCGGCTTTCTGCCTGCCGAGGTCTTGGCGGATTTCCTGGCCTGGGCCAGGGCCCACTGGATCTGCCGGAGGACCCGGAGGGACCGGGAGGGGTGGTCCGAGGCGAAACCGTCCACGCCGAGCTGGACCAGCCAGGCCAGGGCCGGGGTCAGGTCGGGCCGGACCAGGCATTCCAGCTCCACCCCGAACCGCTTCGTCAGCCTCCGGGCCCAGGCCATGAAGGAGGGCGGCGGGTCCAGGTGGAGTCCGTCCTTGCCGAGGGAGGGCCAGACATGGATCTGGATCCTCTTGATCCCCCGGAAGCCCTGGGCCGCCAGTTTCTCCAGGCGCTTTCGAAGTACTTCGGGGCGGCCTTTCTTGCCCATCCAGACCATGCCCGTCGACTCCGGCAGGTGGGAGGTGAGGATCCGGACCACCTCGGGATGGGTGGAACAGGGGATGCACCGGTCCCCTACGCCCGCCCTGCGGGCCATGGCGGCCACCCGGACCAGGTCGGGTTTCTTGATGTACTTGATGTCCAGGTAGATCCTGGCGCCCGGGGTGCGGGAAAGGGCCTGGAAGACAGCCGCCAGGGTGGGGAGACGTTCCCCTTTGTATTTCTTCCCGTATTTCACCCCGGCGTCCAGCTTGGAGAGGACCGTCCAGGGGAGGGAGCCCGCCTTCTTTCCGGCCAGGTCCGGGGGAGCAGCAACGGTTCTTTCCAGGGTATTGTCGTGGAGGAAGAAGATGACCCCGTCGGCGCTGGTCCGGATATCGCCCTCTGGGATACATCCCATGGCCCAGCACCTGCGGAAGGTCTCCAGGGTGTTTTCCGGGCCTTCCTTGCCCAGGCCCCGGTGGGCCTGCAGGGTGAGGGGAGGCGCCCCCGGGGGGTTCCTGGAGAGATCGAACCCCTTGGGAAGAGGCAGGGGCTTCACGATGAGGGAAAGGGGGATCACCCGGGGCGGATCGTTCCAGAGGAGCCAGGAGCGCAACCGCCCGGGGTGGTCCGTGCCGATCAAGTCCACCCCGGCGTCCAGGAGTTCTCCCCAAAGGGTGGGTTCGTCGGGGGTCCCCCGGAAGCGGACCGTTCTTCCTTTTTGGTGGATCCGGGAGACCAGTTTCCGCAGGGCCTTCCTCCGGGAGTCAGGGAAGGACCCTTTTCCCATCCACCGGAAATACTCCCGCCAGTCCGGGCTGAAGAGCGGGGCCTCCGCGGAGGCCCCGCTCTTCAGCCC
>JALUZX010000876.1 GCA_027011425.1 Planctomycetota bacterium | reverse complement strand
GACCGGCTCCTGGCGGACGGGGAACTCCGGCGGAGGATGGGACGGGCCGGGGCGGAGCGGGTGGCGGAAAGCTACACGGCCCGGGCCATGGGCGAGGGAAACAGGAGGATCTACCTGGACCTGCTGGAGGGGAGGAAACAAGGAGGGACGCCTTGAAGGACCCCCGCGACCAGTTTCACTTCGACTGCCGGCACATGCTCTGGAGCCGGCCCTGCCGCTTCCACAAGGAGGAAGGGGTCCGCTGCCTTGAGTGTCCCCACTACGACCCGGTGAAGACCAGGGTCCTCCTGGTGAAACTGGCCGCCGACGGGGACGTGCTCCGCACCACCGGGGTCCTTCCCGTGCTGGAACGCGAATTTCCCGGCACCCACCTCACCTGGGCCACGGCCCCCAGCGCCGCGCCCCTCTTGGAGAACCATCCCAAAGTGGATCGGATCCTGGTCACCGGAAGGGGGGTTCCTCCCGAGCTTCTGGCCGAGGAGTTCGACCTGGTGCTCTGCCCCGACGCGGATCCTTTCTCCGCCGCCCTGGCCTCGGTGGGGCGGACCGGCAGGCGGCGCGGATATACGCTTGCCGACAACGGGGTGGTGCGCCCTCTCTCCAGGGGGGCCCGGGAGTGGCTGGCCATGGGCCTGGACGACGACCTGAAGCGGAAGGGAGACCGGACCTACCAGGAGATCCTCCAGGACGTCCTGGAACTTTCGGAGCGGCCCGGCCCCCCGGAACTCCATCTCACGGAGGAGGAGAAGGAGGGAGCCCGCCGGTTCCGCCGCGCCGCCGGGATCCCGGGGGACCGCCCCCTGGTGGGCCTCAATACGGGCGCCGGATCGCGCTGGCCCCGGAAACGGTGGACCTACGAGGGGTTCCTGGAGCTGGGAAGGCGGCTGGCGTCGAAGGGATGTTCCGTGCTTTTGCTTGGGGGGCCTTCCGAAGAAGAACGCAACAAGAGGCTCCTGGCCGAGGGGGGGCGCGGTTTTTTCGACGCGGGAAGCCGCAACCCTGTCCGGGACTTCGCCGCGCGCCTGGGCTTGTGCGACGTCCTCGTCACGGGAGACACCCTGGCCCTGCACCTGGGTATGGCGGCAGGGATCCCCGTGGTCGCCCTCTTCGGGCCCACCTCCAGCGCGGAGATCGACCTTTTCGGAAAGGGGGAGAAGATCCTTCCCGAGGGCCTGGACTGCCTTTGTTGCTACCGCACCAAGTGCGAGAAGAAGCCGAACTGCATGGACCTGATTTCGGTAGACCAGGTCCTGGAGGCGGTTGAGCGTTGGCTCCCGTGAAGGTCGTCGTCACGGTCCCCACCTACAACGAGGCCGAGAACATCGGGGACCTCCTGGACGCCCTTCTCTCCCTTCCCGTGGATGGCCTCCACGTGCTGGTCGTGGACGACGACAGCCCCGACGGAACCTGGCGGATCGTTGAGGAACGGGCCGGCCGGGACGATCGGATCCATCTTCTCCACCGGAGGGAGAACCGGGGCCGGGGCCTGGCGGGGAAGGCCGGGTTCCTCGAGGCCTTGCGGATGGGGGCGGAGGTGGTGGTGGAGATGGACGCCGACTTCTCCCATCACCCCTCCCACGTGCCGGACCTCCTGCGCGCCCTGGAGGGGGGCGCCGACGTGGTGTTGGGATCCCGGGCCGTGCCCGGCGGGGCGGACCTGGGCAGGCCCTGGTGGCGGAGGGCCGTCACGAGGGCGGCCAACGCTTACATCCGGCTGGTTCTCGGGGTCAGGGTGCGGGACTGTAATTCCGGGTTTCGGTGTTTCAGGAGAGAGGCCCTGGAACGGGCCCGGGTGGAGGAGCTGGAGGCGAAGGGCCCGGACATCGTCCAGGAGCTTCTCTTCCGGTGCCACAGGGCGGGCCTGAAGATCGTGGAGGTTCCCATCCGGTTCACCGAGCGTGAGAGAGGGGATTCCACCCTCAATTTCAGGATTCTCCTGCGGGGGTATTTCGCCGTGTTGCGCCTCAAGTGGTGGGGGCTCACGGGAAAGATACCCTAGGATGGATTCCTGGTTCCCGTAACCGTCCGGGCCGGCGTTCGCCGGGGTCGCCGGAGGCGGCCCCGGCTCCGGCGGCCCCTACGTATACGCCCGGAATGGAGGTGAGGCAGGATGAGATCCATGAATTGGGCCAGGCCCGAGATCCGCGAAGGCGCCACCCGGCCGAAGGTGGGAATCAGCTCCTGCCTCCTGGGCGAGGAAGTCCGCTACGACGGCGGGCACAAGAGAGACGATCTCCTTCTGGAGACCCTGGGAAGCCTCTTCGTCTTTCTTCCCGTCTGTCCCGAGTACGAGCTGGGCTTGGGGGTTCCCAGGGAGCCCATCGCCCTGGCCGGGGACCCGGAGAGCCCCCGGCTCGTGGGGCTGGAGAGCGGGGCGGACCTGACGGAGCGGATGCGAACCTTCTGCGCGGGAAGGGCGGAACAGGCGGCGGCGGAAGGAATCCGGGGGTTCATCCTGAAGAGCAGGTCGCCGAGCTGCGGGTTGCGGGGCCTGGACGTCCTGCAACCCGGCGGGGGGATCCTGAAAGCGGGCGTGGGCTTCTGGGCCCGGGCCCTCCAGGAGCGCCTCCCCGGCCTGCCCGTGGAGGAGTCGGACCGGCTCAGGGATCCCTCGCGGCGGAAGGCCTTCTGGGAGAAGGTCATGGCCTACCGGGGGTGACATTGCGGCGGGTGAGGCTTGTCTTTCCCGGGAAATTCACTTAGGATCCAAATTTCATTCTCAAGTTTTCCGCCTCCTTTTCCTCTTTCCTGGAGGTGCTCCATGAAGCGTGTCCTTCTCTCTCTTTCCGCCCTCCTCCTTCCTCTCTCCTTCCTTCCCGCCCAGACGATCTACAACAAGAATCCCTTCCAGTTCCACACCCACTGGTACTGGATCTGGGCGGGCCAGTATCCCAATTTCCGGACGACCGGAGGAAACCTCAAGGGGGATTGCGCCTGGCGGGTCTATCCTCCCGAGGCGGTCCGGAACGGAAACAACAGGATGAGCATCATCGAGTGGGGAGGAGCCCACTGGATCTTCGACGACGTATCCAAGTCCACCTACCAGGGCAATACTCTTCCCGACGTGGAATACCGGGCCGTGACAACCAACAAGGTGGGTTTCCACGTCCCGGACTTCTCCTCCTCGGGGCTCTTCGGGCGTTTTTCTCCGGGGAAGTTCAAGTTCTCCGGAAAAAGACCGGGCGCCTACTGGACGAGGACCACCCTCACCAGCGTCTCCGCCGCCATCAAGGTGACTACCAGGAAGGGCTACGCCTACGTGCGCTACGCCGTCCCGGGCGAGAAATACACAGGCGCCGGAAGACCCACCAGCGGGGTGGGATACGTCCTTTCCGCCCTGGAGGTGGTCCAGTACGGCCTTCCCGAGAGGTTTTCCGGGAACTACGTGCCTTCCACGAAGACGTGGTATTACCACGACGACATGATCTCGGGGACGGGAAACGGGGTTCTCTACCAGTGGAATTCCATCCTGGAGCCCTCGGGCCTCAACTGGCACCAGTATTCGATCCAAGGAAAACCTTCGCGCTACGACGAAGGGCTGGGGGCCTACTGGACTGGGATCCACTTCTACGGCGGCGACCTGCGGTGGCATTTCCACAGTTCCGGAAAGCCACTAAGCAACTACATGGTGGTCATGTTCGCCAACATGCGCCGGCCCCCGGTCGAATTTCCCATCGCTCCGGGCCAGAAGATCTATCTTCTGCCCCTGGACCCGATCTTCACTCTTTTCGCCTCGGCGGGTTTCATGAACACCCTGGCGCGGGGGAGCAACGGTTACGCCCGGTGGGACACCCCCGTATTGAAAGTGCCCCGGAGCGCGGCCCTGAGGGGGCGGGCCCTCTGGACGGCGGCGGTCTTCTTCGACTATCCGAGTCTCCGGGTTTCGGGAGTGAGCCAGACGGTGGTGACCCGCTTCTATTGACGGGAAGGGCGGTGCCTGCCGTGGGACGCGACCATATCCTTCCGGCGGCGGCGGTCCTGGCCTGCCTGGCCGGGGCGGCCGGGTTTCTTCTCTCCCGGCAGGGGGCGAGGGAGCCCCTTCCTTCCCCGGCTCCGCGGGCTCTCCCTGCAGGGAGGAACCCCGCCCGCCTGCCGCCCCGGCTGAAGGGGGAAAGCCCGCCTGTCCGGAAAGAGACACCCCGTGCCCTTTCGCTCAGGGAAAGGTTGTTGAAGGAGGTTCCCCCTGGTTACGAGCTTCCCCCCGGGGAGCCCAGGCTCGATTTCGACGACGAGGGGAACGTCTACTATGTCTTCCCCGACGACACGGTGATCTCTCCCAGGGTGCGGCCTTTCACCCTTCCCGGCGGCAAGGTGGTCTGGCGCAAGGTGATCCTCGCGGGCGGGCCCATGAAGAAGGAAAAGGGCGTGGACCCCAAGGAGTGGGAGTTCAAGAACGGCCGGTGGGTGAAGAAGCAGGGACATTGAAGGGGCGGAGGCCGGCCCGCGGTCGGTCTTCTCCCTGGTCCCTCCCGGCGCGGGGCTCCTGTCCCTGGTCGGCCTGGATCTCCGGGGGAAGCCGGGGCTTCCGAATCAGGAATACGGATTCCAGAAACCAGAAAAGTGTGGGTTTCGGACACGGGGGAACTCCGCTGGGACCTCTCCAGGCCGGGCGGAGCCCGGCCGGACCTTTGGCCGGCGATCTCCTTGTGGGGCGCTCTGTTTTCAAGGAGAGGGTGACGTGATGGGAAATCCATCGCCTGGGGGTGACCCGGCGCCTGTGCGGGGCGCCTTCCCTCCACCGTTTTTT
>JALUZX010000875.1 GCA_027011425.1 Planctomycetota bacterium | reverse complement strand
CCCTGGAGGGGGTTCTTCCTCCCTCGAAGGCGGAGATCGTCCTGCTCAGGACGCGCTATCCCCAGGGCGGGGAGCGCCAGCTCATCCTGGCCGCCCTGGGGCGGGTGGTTCCCACGGGAGGCCTTCCCCTGGACGTGGGCGTGGTGGTCCTCAACGTGGGCACCGCCGCGGCCCTGGCCCGGGCCTTCTACCGGGGCGCCCCCCTGACCCACCGGATCGTCACGGTTACAGGAGGAGGAATCGCCGGGCCCGGGAATCTCCTGGCCCCCGTGGGGGCGCCCTTCCGGGACCTGATCGAGGCCTGCGGCGGTCTCCTTCCCGGAGCCGAGAGAATCGTTGCCGGTGGGCCCATGATGGGGTTCACCGTGGGGGACCTGGATACCCCCGTGACCAAGGGAACCAGCGGGATCACCGTCCTGGCGGCGGGGGAAACGGTCCGGGGGAAACGGACCGAGTGCGTCCGTTGCGGGCGTTGCGTGGAGGTCTGTCCCCTCCGGCTCGTGCCCACCAGGCTCGCCCTGGCCGCCAGGCGCCGGAACTGGGACGTGGCCCGCCGCTTCCACATCCAGGCCTGCATCGAGTGCGGTTCCTGTGCGTACGTGTGCCCCGCCCGGATCCCCTTGACCCAGTTGATCCGGATGGGAAAGGCCATGATCCCAAGGTAACAGGGAGGGGAGAGAGTTGGACGAGAACAAGGGAGATTCCAAGAAGATCGTTTCCTCCTGGGGGGAGGGGCGGCCTCTGGCCGCTCCTTCCCCCCACCTTGGAGAAAGAGGCGCCGGCACCCGGGCCATGATGGCCGACGTGCTGATCGCCCTGGCGCCCGTTTTCGCGGCCTCCCTTTGGGTCTTCGGCTGGTATGCTCTCAAGCAGGTCGGAACCTGCGTCCTGGCCTGCCTGGGGGCGGAATACCTCTTTCACACGCTCCTGCGGAAGAAGCCCTTCTCGCTGGACGACCTCTCGGCCGCGGTGACGGGGGCGGTCCTGGCCCTCTCCCTTCCCTGGAGCGCTCCCTGGTACGTGGCGGTGATCGGCTCTTTCGCCGCCGTGGGCTTCGGGAAGGTCATCTTCGGCGGCCTGGGCATGAACATCTTCAACCCCGCCATGGTGGGCCGGGCCTTCGTGATGATCAGCTTCTCGGTGGCCATGGGGGCCGGAGCCTACGTGGCCGCGGCGGGCCCGCCGATCCTCACCGAGGCCACCCCCCTCTCGGCGGCCAAGATGCAGGCCCTCTCTCCCGCCCTCTGGCCCCTGTTCCTGGGGAACGTAAACGGCTCCCTCGGGGAGACGAGCGCCCTGGCCTGCCTGGCCGGAGGCGCCTACCTCTGCCTCCGCCGGACCGCCTCCTGGGAGATCCCTCTCTCGATGATCCTCTCGGCCGCCCTCTTCGGCGGGCTGGGCCAGGCGGCTGGGGTGCACCGGGAGATCACCCTTCTGCACCACCTTCTGGGAGGGGCCCTTCTCTTCGGGGCCTTCTTCATCGCCACCGACCCGGTGACGAGCCCCCTCACCCGGTGGGGCAAGGTCCTCTTCGGAGGGGGGATCGGGTTTTTCGTCGTGCTGATCCGGCTCTTCAGCGGCTACCCGGAAGGGGTCATGTTCGCAGTTTTGCTCATGAACGCCTTCGTTCCCCTCCTCAACAGGTGGACCGCGCCTCTTCCCTTGGGCGGCCCCGTCCCGGTCCGGGAATGAGGGCGGAAGAAAGAGAGGAACCATGGAGAAAGAGGCGAGAAAAGCTCCGGGGCTTCTGGGCCAGGCCTGGCTGATCCTCCTTCTGGCCGCCTTCTTCGGGAGTTCGCTGGCCGGGGTGGAGATCGCCCTGAAGCCCAGGATCGAGAGAAACAAGCGAAACGAAACTTTCGGGCAGATTCCTTTCCTTGTGCCGGGCGGGTCGAGCCAAAAGAGCGTGGAGACCCGCATGGGGGGGATCCGGGTCATCCGGGTCCTTTCCGACAAGGGGGACCACCTCGGTTGGGTCCTTCCCGCCTCGGGCCAGGGCTTCGCCGACAGGATCGAACTCCTGGTGGGGCTCGACAGGAAGGCGGAGAGGATCACGGGCCTCTACGTGCTGGACCAGAAGGAGACCCCCGGGCTGGGGAGCCATATCCAGGACAAGGACGGCTTTCTCAGGGGATTCGAGGGACAGCCGGCGGACAAGTCCCTCCGGGTGGTGAAGGGCCGTCCCGCTCCACACTCCGGCGGGATCCGGGCCATTACGGGGGCGACGATTTCCTCCCTCAGTGTCTGCAACATCGTGAACCGGGCCGTCCGGGACTTCCGGAAGGCCCTGGCCGGAAGCGAAGGAAAGGATTGACGGGCATGGTCGATTCCGGTCCCACCGCGCTGGAGCGTTTCATCAACGGGATCCTTCCCGAGAACCCCACGTACCGCCAGCTCCTGGGCATGTGCCCCACCCTGGCGGTGACCAACGGTTTGAAACCGGCCCTTACCATGGCGGGGGCCACGGCCTTCGTGCTGATCTGCGCCAACTTCATCACGAGCCTCATCCGGAACGCCTTGAAGCCCCATTTGCGGATCCTGGTCTTCACCTTGACCATCGCCACCTTCGTCACCATCGCGGACCGGTTTCTCCAGGCCTTCATGCCCGCCATGAGCAAGGTGCTGGGACCCTACGTTCCGCTCATCATCGTGAACTGCATCATCATCGCCCGTTGCGAGGTCTGCGCCTCCAAGCAGCCCGTGGGAACGGCCCTGGCCGACGCGCTGGGGTGTTCCCTCGGGTTCGCCCTGGGGCTCGCCAGCATCGCCTCGGTCCGGGAGATCCTGGGCACCGGATGCTTGCTGGGAGCCAGGGTCCTGCCCGAGGCCTGGCCCAACTGGGGGATCATGGTCCTCCCGCCGGGGGCCTTCCTCACCCTGGGACTTCTTCTGGGGCTGGTGGAATGGGCGGGCGCGGCACGGAAGAAGGCGGGAGGGAACCAAGGATGAATCACCTGGTGGACCTGCTTCTCATCGCCGTCGGGGCGGCCTTCATCAACAACTTCGTGCTCCATTACTTCGTGGGGATCTGCCCCTTCATCGGGGTCTCCCGCAGGGTGGACCAGGCCTTCGGGATGGGCCTGGCCGTGACCTTCGTGGTCACCATCGCCTCCTTTCTGGCCTGGTTCTTCACCTGGTTCGTCACGAGGCCGGGCGCCCCGGTGACGGCATGGGTGTGGGGTCTCTTCGCTCCCGGGTCCAGGACGGTCCTGGACCTGTCCATTCTGAATTACCTCATCTACATCTTCGTGATCGCCTCTTCGGTCCAGTTCGTGGAGATGTACCTGAAGCGTTTCTTTCCCGCCCTTTTCAAGGCCTTCGGCGTCTACCTTCCCCTGATCACCACCAACTGCGCCATCCTCTTCGCCTGCCTGGAGATCATGAAGCACGTCTCGGGCGTGCGGGATCCCGCGGCGGCATGGGGCCTGGACCAGGCCCTGGCCCTGGCGGTCTTCGGGGGGCTCGGCTTCGCCCTGGCCATCACCATGATGGCGGGGATCCGGGAGGAACTGGACCTTTGCGATATTCCGGAACCTCTGAAAGGAGCCGGGATCACCCTGCTCACGGCGGGCATCATGGCCATGGCGTTCATGGGCTTCACCGGCGTGGACCGGGGCCTGGCGGCTTTCCTGCGCTGACGAGGTGAAAAGATGCTGACTCCCGTAACGATTCTCACCGCCGCCGGAACCATGCTGGTCCTGGCCGTGGCCATGGCCCTGGTCCTGGGATGGGCGAACAGGGCCTTCCACGTGGAGACCGATCCCCGGGTGGAAGCGGCCGAGGGGGCCCTGCCCGGGGCCAACTGCGGCGGTTGCGGGTATGTGGGGTGTTCCGAATACGCCGAGGCGGTGGTCTTGGGCGGCGCGGCCGTGGACCTCTGCCCCGTGGGGGGGCCTTCCACGGCGGGGAAGCTGGCGGAGATCATGGGGGTGGGCCTGGAAGAGAAGGTTCCCGAGAGGCCCGTGGTCCACTGCAACGCCCGGCTGGAGGACCGCCTGGGCCGGCGCCCCTACGAAGGGGAGGAGAGCTGCGCCGCCGCCAACATGGTGGCAGGGGTGCAGGGGTGCGCCTACGGCTGCCTGGGGTTCGGGGACTGCGTGGCGGCCTGTTCCTTCGAGGCCGTCCGGGTGGCGGAGGGCCTGGCGGAGATCGACTACGAAAAGTGCGTGGGATGCGGGGCCTGCGCCAGGGCCTGTCCCAGGAACGTCATCTCCATGGTTCCCTTCCGCCATTCCAGGGTGGTGGTGGTGAAATGCTCCAACAAGGATTTCGGCCCGGAGGTGAAGAAGGTCTGCAAGGTCGGGTGCATCGGGTGCAAGGCCTGCGAACGGGCCATGGGGGATTACTTCCGCGTGGAGGAGAACCTGGCCAGGACGGCGCCGGAGAAGTTCGAGCCTTCCCTGGATTTCGGTCCCGTCCTGGAGAAGTGCCCCCAGGAGGGCATCGTCTTCCTAGGCCTCCCGGGCGCCGAAGGCCGGGACGGCGTCGCCCCCGGCCGGGTGGAGGTGGAATTCCGGACCACCGTAGACCAGGCGGAATGGCGGGGGTGAGAAGAGACGGATGGGGCTCGTTTAGTATTTTATCCTTGCGCCCCACTTGAAAAGGGCTCTGTTTTCTTCGGGAGGGGGTTTTACGGGCCGGGGCGGTAGAGGGCCTTCATGCCCGGGGTGGAGAGGAAGCGGGGTTTTTCGCGGGTCCCCGTCACGACCAGGGCTTCCAGGCCTTTTTGGCGTTGGAGGAGGGGGAGAC
>JALUZX010000874.1 GCA_027011425.1 Planctomycetota bacterium | reverse complement strand
GGAGAGGGCCAGGCCCGTGGCCCGGGCCTGGAGCGGCCCTTCGCCGAAGAGGGAGAAGACCCCCGCAAGGAGGAAGCCCACCATGGGGGGATGATCCAGGTAGAGCCTGGGATGGGCGGCCGGGGGCCCGGACTCGATGGAGAGGGCCCAGTCCAGCCTGGCCGGCCCGTAAGCCAGGAGATTCCTGGCGGAGAGGCTGTACCAGGCGCCGGTGAAGCCGATGTGGTTCTTGTCGAAAGGGGCGTCCAAGCGGCTGGAGAGAAGGAAGACCGAAAGGACCAGCAGGAGGCCCGGGGCCAGGATCGCATTTCTGGAAGTTTTTTCCGCCATGGATGGGTTTTCGCCCCTTTCCCCAGACCTGTCGGGGAAGTTACTCTCTCTTTTCAGGATTTTCCCCAGGTTTCTCCCGTCCCTTCCCGCTCTATGCTCCAGGAACCCTCCAGCCGGGACCCCAGGACCCCTCCTCCCACCCCGGAGGAAGGAGGGGAAAAAGTTCCGGTCGCCCCGGAGGAAGAAAAATTCACGCGCAGGATCACGCCGGGAAAAGAGATTCCCCCATTCTCCGGTCTTTTCCAGCCGCCTTCCTTCGAGGAGAAAGAGGGAGAGATCAAAGAGGAGTTCTCTCTTCCCCGCTCCTTCGGCAAATACATCCTCCTGGAAAAGATCGGCCGCGGGGGAATGGGTGTGGTCTTTCTCGCGGAAGACCGGGACCTGAAACGGAAGGTGGCCCTCAAAATTCTCAGGCGGGAAACCCTTCTCTTCCAGGCCGAGGCCCGGAAGAGGTTCCAGCGGGAGGCCCAGGCGGCGGCCCGGCTGGACCACCCGGGGATTTGCCATGTCTACGAAGTGGGAGAAGTGGACGGCCTCCCTTTCATGGCCATGCGCTATATCCCAGGAAGAACCCTGGCCGAGGAAATCGCCCGGGCCAAGGCGGAGGGCAGGCTCCCGGACAAGGTGGGAGTCATGGATGTGGTGAAACTGGGGGAGAAGGTCGCCAGGACCCTCCACGCGGCCCACGAAGCGGGGCTGGTCCACCGGGACATCAAGCCCGCCAATCTCATGATCGACCCGGAGGGGAACCCGGTCCTCCTGGATTTCGGCCTTGCCCGGGAGACGGCCCCCCTTGCCAAGGACCTCACCCTCACCCTGGCCGTCGTGGGGACGCCCCACTATCTCCCCCCCGAGAGGTTCGACGGGAAGAAAGGCCCGCCCGATTTGCGGGGCGACATCTATTCCCTGGCGGCCACCCTCTACGAGGCCCTGACCCTGGAATGCCCCTTCGACGGCGAAACCCTGGAAGAGCTGTCCGGCCGGGTCAAGAACGGGAATTACCCGGACCCCAGGAGCCTGAACCCCGCCGTCCCGAGGGACCTTTCCCTGGTTTTGGGAAAGGCCATGGACAAGAACCCGGCCCGCCGTTACGGGAGCGCCCTGGAGTTCGCCGAGGACCTGCGCCGGGTCCGCACCTACGAACCCGTCCAGGTCCGCCCCGCCGGCCCCATCCTGAAGACCGCCCGCTGGGCCCAGAGAAACCCCATCCTTGCGACCTCCCTGGCTGGGATCTTCCTGGCCCTCCTCGTGGGGTTCCTTTCCACCTACTTCCTCCTCCACAAGGTTCAGTCCGCCTTTCTGCAGGCCCGGGCCATGGGCCTTCTCACGGCCTCCAAGGAAACCCTTCCCAGAAGCGCCAGGCTGTCCCTCCTTCTGGCCCGGGAATCCTACCTCCTGCGACCCGGGGGAGAGGCCCTCTCCCAGATCCTCCAGGCCCTGGCGGAAAACCCCGAGTTGGCCTCCATTCCCGCCCCCTTCCCCGCTCAGGGTGGAAACGGCCTTCTCGCCGTCTCCCCGGAAGGGAAGTTCCTTCTTCTTCCCTCTTCCAGGGAAACCCTGGACATCTGGGACGAGACCGGGCGGAAGCTGCTCTCCATCCCCCCCGAAGAGACCCGCCTTTTGGGGGAGAAGAGCGGGATTCTTTCCCTTTCCTTTTCCCCTCGGGGGGATTCTTTCCTCGCCGCCGGCTGGGATGGACTCTGCCTCTGGAACCTGGAAGGAAAGAGGCTTCTCCACCTGGGAGGCCCCGGCAAGGAGAATTTCCGCCACTACGGGCGCCTGAGACAGGCCTGGTTTTCGGGGAACGGAAAGAAGCTGGTCCTCTTCTTCCGGGAACGCCGGGCTTCCAATGCCGCCTTGCAAGTGCGTGACCTGGGAGGGAAAGTCATCCGCACCCTGACCATCCCGTGCAGGGGTTATGCGGCCTTTGGTTTCCAACCCTTTTTAGGCATCTTCTGGTTCATCCCGCGGGCACTCCCCGGAGCCGGGGGAAAGGTTCCGCACCTGCAGGCATGGAACCTGAAAGGAGAGGCGGTCCACCTTCCTTTGTCCTTCCCCCACAAGGTGGAAAAGGCGGGATTTTCCCGCCATGGCCGCTTCTTTGGAGTCATTTTCAAGCGGTTCACCCCAAAGGGCGGGAGTCTTTACGGTTTTCGAGTCCAGGACCGGGAAGGCCATGTCCGCCTGGAGAGGCAGCTATCCCCCGTCAAGATCCCACGATTTTCCTTTTCCCCGGACGAAAAGCGGGTCGCCTATGTCCTGGGAAACTGGACCGTGGTGATCCATCCCCTGGACCGGGGGGAAAGGGAGACCGCCTGGATCGCCCACGACCAACCCGTCTGCGCCCTCGCGTTCTCCCCCGACGGCCGCCACCTTCTGACCGGTTCCCAGGGAGGTGAGATGGCCCTCTGGAACCTGCGCGGGAAAAAGAACATGAATTTCAGGGGGCACGAGGCAAAGATCCGGAAGTTGGGTTTTCTCGGCCTCCGCGCTTGTTTCGGCTTTTCCGAGGACGGCACGGTCCGGATCTGGAGGACCCGGCCCATGGGGACCTCTTTCTTCGAAATAGGTTTCGAAACGAACAAGCCCTTTTTCTTTGGTTCCCCTGGGGACACCCTCTTCCTGATCGGTCCGGAGAAACGAATCGGGAAGTGGTCTCCCAAAGGGAAGTTTCTAGGGACCCTTTCCTACCCCGGCCGGGCACCCCTCTTTCTTTACGGGGAACCAGAAACAGGCGCGATTCTGGTTTCCGGCAGGGACAACCGCCCCCGCCTCTGGGAGGAGAAAACCCAAAGATGGTTTCCTCTTCCCCAGGTCCGGGGGATTCTCATCGCGGCCTCTTTCCAACCCGGGGGGAACAGGTTCGCCGTCACCCTGGCCAGAGGCCGCGGACAGACCAGGGGGGTCTTCCTCTTTTCCCATGACGGCAAGGGCCCGAGGCTCCTCTTCCACCGGGAGATTTGGGGCAATTTCCTCAGGTTTTCCCCCTCGGGGCGGGAATTCCTACTTGCGGGAGGAATCGATAAGGGGCTCTTTCTCCTGGACGAGAAGGGGGAGACCATCCTCCACGCCTTCCCCGGCCGCAGTTGCCGAATGGCGGCCTTCCTGGATTCGGGGAAAAGAATCGCCGTTCACGCCGCGAAGAGCGGAGTTTTCCTGCTCGACCTGAAGGGAAAGGTCCTGACCCGTTTCCCGGAAACCCCTTACGTGAACTCCCTTCAATCCTCCCCGGGGGGAAGGTCTTTTCTCTACACCTCCCGCAATGGACTCCTCCTGGTAAGGGATTCCCGGGGCAGGATTCTTCTGCGGCACAAGGAATGCGAAGGGCCCATCCGCTCTGCCGCCTTCTCCCCCTCGGGCCGGAAGATCCTTGAGGCCACCCCCAAGGCTCTCAAGATCCTGGACGCTTCTTCCGGGAAGGTCATGCTCTCCTTCCACACCGGGGCGGATATCTGGAGGGCAGGTTTCACCCCCTCCGGGAAGAGGGCGTGGATCCTGTTCAAAGGCGGGGTGGGCCTGCGGCTCCTTCCCATCGAGGCCGGGGCCATCCTGGATTTCGCCGCCCAGGCGGCGGGAAGGGGATTCACCCGGGCCGAGAGGGAGGCCTACCGGACCCTTCTGGGGGAAGACTGACCCCGGGGCGGCGCCTCTCCTCCACGGATCCGTCCTCCATTCCCACGAGCACGAGCCCGGCCAGGCCCACGAAGAGGCCGTTCTCCAGGACCCCCGGAATCCGGTTGAGGGAACCCTCCAGGGAGGCCGGGTCCGGGATGCCGGGAAAGCGGCAATCCAGGATGAAATTCCCGTTGTCCGTCCGGAAGAACCCGCCCTCTTCGTTCTTCCGGAGCATGGCCTCCCCGCCGAGGGCCTTCACGGCCCGGGCCGTGAAGTTCCACCCGAAGGGAAGCACCTCCAAAGGAAGGAGGAACTTCTCGCCCAGCCTGCCCACGAGCTTCCTCCCGTCCACGACGATCACGCTGTGGGCCGAAGAGGCCATGACGATCTTCTCCCTGAGGAGGGCCCCGCCGCCGCCCTTGATCAGGTTCAACGCCGGGTCCACTTCGTCGGCCCCGTCGATGCAGAGGTCCACCCTCTCCACCTCTTCCAGTCCCACCAGGGGGATCCCGGCTTTCCGGGCCGCTTCCTCGGTGGCTTTCGAGGTGGGAATCCCCCGGAGGGAAAGGCCTTCCTTCCGGATCCTCTCTCCCAGCCGCTCCAGGGTGAAGAGGATGGTGGTTCCGCTCCCCAGTCCGAGAACCATCCCGTCTTCCGCAAATTCAGCGGCCGCCCGGCCTGCCGCCCTCTTGGCGTCGGTGATCATCGTCCCTCCCGGGCCAGGCCCGTCGGATGGAAAACCTGCCCCCTCCCCCGCGGGTGCGCACCCTCTATACTGGTTCCCCATGAAGCCCTCAAGATCTCTCTCCCTGGC
>JALUZX010000873.1 GCA_027011425.1 Planctomycetota bacterium | reverse complement strand
GGGGAGACCCGCCCGGCCGGGAGGGCCGGGGGGATCTTCCGGAAGGACCGCCGAAAGGACCTGTCGATGCGGGTGGTCTTCGTCTACCCCGACGTCTTGGACGTCCCCGGATGGAAGGGCTACTACTACGAAGGGCTCGCTTCCCTGGGCGCCGTCCTGGAAGAGGCGGGCCACAAGGTGGGGCTGGTCCACCTGACGCGCCGGGAACCCCCCGGCCGGACCCTTGAGAGGATCGCCGCCCTGGCGGGAGAGGGGCCCGCCCTGGCGGCCTTTTCTTTTTCCTCTATCCAGAAAGCCTACGTGGAACCCCTGGTCCCCCTGGTGCGGGAGGAGCTGGGCTTTCCCACCCTGGCCGGCGGCATCCATGCCACCTTGGACCCGGCGGGGACCTTGCGGGAGATTCCCGCCCTGGACTGGGTCTGCCGGGGCGACGGCGAGAAGGTCCTTCGCAGGGTGGCGGACCATCTGGAACGGGGGGAGAGGCCACGCCCCGGGGGAGGTCTCTGGGAGAGGGATCGGTCTACAGGGGAGATCAGGCCCGGGGGCATGGCGCCCGCGGCGGACCTGGCCCGGACCCCTTTTCCCAAGCGGGACCTTTTCGACCAGGGAGCGATCCAGGGGGCGGAGCAGGGCATCCTTTCGGTCATGAGTTCCCGGGGGTGCCCTTTTCATTGCACCTACTGTTGCAACAAGGCCCTGCGGGATGCCTACAAGGCCGGCGGCCAGGCCTACATTCGCCAGAAACCCGCGGAACGTTTCGTCCGGGAGTTGGAAGAGGCGGTCCGCGGCTTTCCCGGCGCCGTGGGAGGGTTCTTTTTCGAGGACGACATCTTCGGCGTGGACCTGGGGTGGCTGGAGGATTTCTCCCGCCTCTACAAGGCCCGCCTGGGCCACGCCTTCGGGTGCAATCTCCGCCCCGAGATGGTGACCCCCCCGAGGGTCCGGCTCCTGGTGGAGACAGGGTGCAAGAGGGTCCACATGGGCCTTGAGTCCGGGGACGAGCGCCTCCGCAAGGAGGTCCTGAAGCGGTCCGTCTCCAACGCCCTCCTGGAAAGGGCCTTCGGGCTTTTGAAGGAGGCGGGGATCAGCATCCTCACCTACAACCTTCTGGGCCTGCCTGGTGAAGATGCCCGTTCCGTCCTGGAGACGATCAAGCTCAATGCCCGCCTGGCCCCGGACGAGATGCAGCATTCCATCCTCTACCCCTTCATGGGCACGGAGATCTACGAAAAGGCCAAGGAGGAGGGCCTGCTGGCGAAGAGGCGGGTCCTTGACTACTTCAAGGACACGGCCCTGGACCTGCCCGGTCTCACCCGTGAACAGATTCTCTTTTTCCAGGCCCATTTTCATGGGCTGGTGAGGTGGTATCGCCGCCTGGGGCGGCTCCCCCGCCCGCTGGGACGGCTCCTGGAGGGCCTGACGGACGGGGTCCTCCGGTGGAAATGGGTGGCCGCCCTCTTTTCCCCCCGTTCCAGGTGACTCCCGTCCCGGGTGGAGTGGCCATCCCGCTTTGAGAATTCCTGGGGATCAACGGGCCCCACGCGGCTTTCCCTGCCCCGGTGAGGACCGTTTTTTCCCAGGAAAACCCGGCGATTGGGGTGGACGTTACTTCCCATAAACTTACATCTATGGATAATAGTCCCCCGAGGACTGTCTCCAGCCGGAAAGTAAAGGTGTAAGCCGTCCATGGATTTTTCGCGAAAGGCCGGCCCCAGCGCTCCCTCGGTGGCCGCCAGGTTGCGGGACCTGGCCCGGGAGGTCCAAAGCCCGGACCTGGTGGACCTGGCCGCCGAAATCCAGGAGAAGGGCCTGGAAGGCCGCCAGGACGGACTGAGCACCCGGCTTATGGAGGTCTACAGGGACACGGGCAGTCCCCAGGCCTTCGGCCTTCTCTACGAACTCAACAGCCGGCCTTTTTTCATCACCATCCTGGGGAGGCTGAGAAGGAACAACTACCGCCTGGACGCCAACGACGTGCTCCAGGAGGTGTTCATCAACATCTACCGCTATCCCTTCAAGTTCAAGGCGGACAAGCCCCAGGCCTTCCGGAACTGGGCGGGCATGATCATCAGAAATACGATCCTCCGTTTCCTCAAGGCCGCGTCCAGGGAGAGCCGTTTCGAACTCTCCATGGAGGATCTTCTCGAGCCCGCCGATGAGAACGCTCTTTCCCCCCAGGACCGGCTGATCCGGGGAGAGAGCGCCGAGGCCTGCCACCAGGCCTGGCTTCTCTACCTCCAGCTCTACCTGGAGGAGTACAACAAGCTGAACGACCGGGAAAGGGAAGCCCTCTACCTGGTCGAGGTGGAAGGCTTCACCTACAAGGAAGTCTCGGCGGAAATGGGGATCAAGGTGGAAAACCTGAAGATGGTCATCTTCCGGGCCAGGAAGAAGATCATCAGGAATATGCAGAGGCGCCTGGAGGGAGCTGCCAGGGCCTCCGCGGAGGTGGTGGGATCATGAAGGCCAGGACGGAAAAAGGCCTGGACCACGATCCTTGCCGTCCCATCCAGCTCGACCTGTCGTGCATGATGGACGGGGAACTCGGGCCCGCCGCGGTCCGGCGCGTCCTGGTGCACATGGAGGTCTGCCCCAAGTGCCGTGACTTCTTCTCCCATTTGCGCCGGCAAGTGAAGGCCCACCAGGATCCATGGGGATTCATGGAGCGTGGGCTCGGGCGGAGCCGGGCCGGCTCGCCCCGGAAAAGCGGTGGCAAGGAAAAGCAGCTCCACCTGGCCCATATCTTCTACGAGCTGGGCAAGGCCTACGTCCTCCTTTCCGTTTCCCCCGGCTTCCGGCGGGAGATCGCCGTGGAGCCTGTTCCCGTGCCCGACCACGGAGATCCGGAAGCGGAATTCCTGGAGAAGGTGCTGGGCGGCGTCACCCGTAGCGGGAGAGAGGACCGGTGGGTCCCGGCCCGGTCCGTTCTGGAGAAGACCCTCGAGAGCGAGGAGAGCAAGGAAGAAAACCTGGCCAAAGGGACCCAACTCCTGGAAGAGGCGCTGGACATCATGCCCCGGTTCTTCGAGGCCCGCATCTACCTGGGTCACGCCAAGAACCTGGGCGGGGACCTGGAAGGGGCCTGCGACGAATTCCGGAAGGTTCTCAGGGCCTCCAGGAGTCTTCCCATCCGGGGGTTCGCTCTGGAAAACCTGGGCAACGTCTACCTCCAAATGCGGTGCTACGAGGAGGCCGCGCGTTGTTTCCGGCGAGTCGTGCTTGGAGACGTTCTCTCCCGGGACCCTCGCTTTGCCACGTCCTGGTACAACCTCGGGCTTTCCTACGCCTTTCTCGGGCGTTTCCAGGAGAGCCTGGAGTGCTTCAGGAATCTCTACGAGGGTTTCCCGGAAAAGCGTAAAGCCGCCGGGGAGATGCTCGCCGGCCACAAGGGCCTGGGCGAGATCCTCGAGAAGAACCCCGCTTTCGCCGGGGAGCTTCGTCGTTCTTTCCCCGAATTCTTTTAGAGCGAGGTGATACCGTGAAAGCAACAGGAAAATGGAGGAGAGGCAGATCGGGCGCTCCTGGAGCGCTTCTCGTCTCGGCTTTCCTCTGTCTCGTCCTGGGCGGAGCGGCCCTCTTCTCCCTGCGCGCCGATTCCGGCTCCAAGGGAGACCTCTCGAATTTCCAGGCTGGAGAAGGCACCCCCACCCGGGGAGAGAGCGGCTGGGTCAACCTGCCCTACCTGGGAGGGCTGACCAAGCTCAAGGCCTCGGAAGGAAAGGTTCTCTTCGAGGGTATGGCCCATCTCCACGCGGAAGGATTGCTCCCCAAGGGAGATGGAACGGCTGGAGCCTCTTTCGTCCTCGAAGGAACCGATGCCTACCTGGCGCCTTCCCTGGTCTTCTCAGGCTCGCCTGTGGTGACCGTGACGGCCCTTCCCAAGGGGTGGCAGGCCCTCTTCTTCGGGTCCTTCGGCGCTTCCATGGATCCCCTCCTCGTAAAGCCCACAAGGAACAACTTGGGCTTCTACATGCCCTCCTCCCTGGACGGAGCGGTCATGAGGCTCTCCACCCCGGGGCTTCCGAGCCTCTACGGGCTCGTGGACGGACACAACCTTCTCCTCTCCTGGCAGGCCCTGGTGAACCTGGCCCAGGAGGGGAACCACAGAGTTACCTTCGAGGCCTACTCGTCCCAGGCCGGTTACTTCAAGGCCGTGATCGATTGCAACAAGTACACCGGCGCCCTGGTGGTGACCTTCGGAAAATGATCCTTCCGGGCCGTCCCGGAGGGCAATGATTGAGACATCGACCGGGCCGCTCCTTGGGCGGCCCGGTTTTCTGTACCCGCCCCGGGGAAGAAGCCGAAAAAGGGGGAAGAACTGCAGGTTTCCCCATGGATCGACTTCCCTCTTCAGTCCAGGCGCAGGCCTCACAGGTCCCGGGCGGGATCTCCTCCCAGGATCCGGCCCTGGTGGCCATGGAGTTCCAGGTGGGGGAGCGGGTCTCCGCCACCATCCTGGAACTTCTGGGTGAAGGGAAGGTCCTGGTGGGCCTGAGGGGGATCAAGGTGGAGGCCAAGACCCATCTTCCCCTCCAGGAGGGAACGACCTATTCCTTCGTGGTGAAGGAGGCGGGGGAGAAGATCCTCCTGGCGCCGGCTTCGAAGGGGAGCATCCTCCCGTCCCTCGAGGCGGGGCTTCTGGCCCGGCTTTTGTCCCGGGGGGGCGCGGCCGGTTTCAGGGCGGGGCTGGAGGCCCTGGTCCGCCTGGCCCGGGCGGGGAAACTTCCCCCGCCCTTGGCGGAGGCGGTGGAGAGGTTTTCCCAGTGGCCGGATA
>JALUZX010000872.1 GCA_027011425.1 Planctomycetota bacterium | reverse complement strand
AGGCGGAAATGGGCGGATCCTTGTCCACCTTCCCTCCCAGGGGGGCAAGACCTGCTTCCTTGCGGCGGCCCTCTCGCCCGCGCCGGGGATTCCCCTTCCCGGGGGAAGGATCCTCCCCCTCGCGCCGGATCCCCTGTTTTCCGCCACCCTGGGCTCGGGAGGAGGCGTCTTCCATGGATTCTACGCCCGCCTGGACGCGCAGGGCCGGACCACCGCCACCTGGCGGGCCCCCAACATCCCCGCCCTGGCCGGGATGGACATCTACTTCGCGGCCTTCACCTACGACCCCGCATCCCCTACCCTCGTGGGCCGGCTGACCAATTGGGCCCGAACCAGGGTGAAGTAGAGCCTCTCCAACGAGGACGCCCGGAATGGATGGGTGATCCGAGTCGGTAGCGGAACTTCATGGACCATCCGGAGTGAGCCGATAGAACCGGGGCGGGAGGCGGTCCTTCCGCCCCCGGTCTCCAAGGCACAGGGAGATTCCATGGCGAACACAGGTCCCCCCGGCGGCCCTTCCGAAACCAGGGAAAAGGCCCGTTCCTCCACCCCCATCCTGGCCTACCTGGCCAGCGAATACCCGGCCATCTCCCACACCTTCATCTTCCGGGAGGTGCGCCACCTGAGAGAAAAGGGCTTCCAGGTCCACACCGCCTCGGTCCGCAAACCCAAGAACCTGGAGAAGATGACCCCCGAGGAAAAGGAAGAGTCCGCCCGGACCCTCTATATCCTCTCCCGGTTCCCTTGGGGACTTCTCAAAGACAACTTGATCCTCTTCCTTTCCAGTCCAGGCCGCTACCTGGCCATGGCCGCCGAGGCCTGGCGGGCCCACAGGCTCGGCCGCAGGAGCCTTGTGAAGACCCTGGCCTATCTGGGTGAGGCGGGGGTCCTGGTCCGCTGGCTCGCCTCCAAGGGCGTGGACCACCTGCACGTCCACTTCGCCAACCCCGCCGCCACGGCCGCCATGATCGGCGCCGCCTCGGGGCGGTTCACCTTCAGCCTGAGCGTCCACGGGCCCGATGTCTTTTTCCGCACCGTCGAATCGATCCTCCCGCGGAAACTGGAGAAGGCCCACTTCGTGCGGTGCATCAGCCATTTCTGCCGCTCCCAGGTCATGACCTTTCTCCATCCCTCCCACTGGGAGAAGCTGGAGATCGTAAGGTGCGGGGTGAACCCGGAGGTCTTCGAGCCCAGGAAGGACCCCGAAGGAGAGACCAAAGAGATCCTCTGCGTGGCCCGGGTCGTGCCCGTCAAGGGACAGCACGTCCTGCTCCGGGCCTGCCGGGCTCTTGCGGAGAAGGGGATCTCCTTCCACCTGACCCTGGTAGGCGGCGGCGACGACCTGGAATCGGTCAGAAACGAGGCGGCCCGCCTGGGTCTGGCGGAGAAGGTGACCCTCACAGGGCCCGTGGGCCAGGGAGAGATCCGGCGCTACTTCGACGCCGCCCACGTCTTCGCCCTGCCCAGCTTCGCCGAAGGTGTCCCGGTGGTGCTCATGGAGGCCATGTCCAAGGAGATCCCGGTAATCGCCTCACGGATCAACGGGATTCCCGAGTTGATCGAGGACGGGAGGGAGGGCTTTCTCATCACACCTTCGCACGTGGAGGAGCTGGCCGGCCGGCTGGAGCGGCTCCTGGCCGACAGAGCCCTCCGGGAGGAAATGGGCCGCAAGGGCCGGGAGAAGGTGAAGGCCCTCTACGACCTGGACAAGAACTGCGAGCAGATGGGCCGGATCTTCCAGAAGAGACTGAAAAAGGTCCCAAAGGCTTGAGGCGCTCTAAATTTCCGTGAAGAGCACGCCGGAGGGGCGAGCGAAGCGAAGCCCCGAACGTCGTGCCCGATCCGCCCACAACTCCTCATCCCACCCATCCTCCCAATCCCTTCCATTCCCCCTGAAGAGCACGCCGGAGGGGCGAGCGAAGCGAAGCCCCGAACGTCGTGCCCGATCCGCCCACAACTCCTCATCCCACCCATCCTCCCAATCCCTTCCATTCCCCGTGAAGAGCACGCCGGAGGGGCGAGCGAAGCGAAGCCCCGAACGTCGTGCCAGGGAGGACCTACGAGTCCAGGATCCTTCCAAGACTTCCGGATCCTTTTTGTCCGACGTTCGCCTGCATCGCTCCCGCGACGCAGGCTCCGGCGGACTCTTCACAAAAAAAAGGAATGCTCCCGCGACGCAGGCTCCGGCGGACTCTTAACGGAAAAGGATCAGCCCTACTCCGGGACCCGGGCCGCCAGGAGTTCCAGCACATCCCGGACCCGGTCCTTGTCCTCCACGCCCTTGTCCTTGAATCCGTCCTTGAGCATCATCGCGCAAAAGGGACACGCCGTGGCCACGGGCTCTGATCCCATGGAGAGGAATTCCTCCACCCTGTCGTGGTTGATCCTCTTCTCCCCCTCCTCCTCGTTGAAGACCTGGGCTCCGCCGGCGCCGCAGCAGAAGGAGCGGCCCCTGGTCCGCCGCGGCTCCAGGGCCTTCACCCCCGAGGCCCCGACGCACTCCCGGAATTCCTCCCAGGTGCCGCCGTTTTCGTGGCGGGAGAGGTAGCAGGGATCGTGGAGCAGGGCCTTTTCCAGGGCGGGGGCCCCCTGGAGCTTCAACCGGCCCTCCCCGAGGAGGCCCGCCAGAAAACGCACGGCGTGCTCGATCCGGATCCCGGAATTCAGGGGCTCTTCCACGCCCTGGTTCTCCCCCAGGTCCTTGTATTCCTCCAGGGCCCGGACGCAGTGGGGGCAGGTGGCGACGATCCTCTTCGCCCCCGACCCGTTCAGGATCCCCACGTTGTGGGAGGCCAGTTCGGCGAAGAGAAACTCGTTGCCCGCCCGCCGGGCCGCGTCGCCCGTGCACTTCTCCCCCGGGAGGACGCCGAAGGAGACGCCCGCCGCCTTGAGAATCCGGGCGAAACCCCGGACGGCGGCCTCGTAGCCGTCGTCGTAGCGCCCCATGCACCCCATCCACCACAGGACCTCCTGGCCCTCGTAGCGGGGAAGACCCAGGGACTCGATCCGGTCCTCCGCTTTTTTCCTGGGATAGGACCAGGGATTGCCTGACCTCTCCAGGTTGCGGAAGAGGGTCTCCAAAGGACCCGGGAATTCCCCGTCCGAGACCCTCCCCCGCCTCAGCTCCAGGATGGGGTTGAGCTGCTCCACGCCCACGGGGCATTGCCAGGAACAGGCCCCGCAGGATGTGCACTGCCAGATCACCTTGGGGTCCAGGTGTTTTCCCAGGACCGGTTCCTCGGGGTCCTCCATGAAGGCCTTCCTGAGGTCCAGGATCACCTGCTTGGGATTGAGTTCCTTGCCCGTGTTGTGTGCCGGGCACTGGTCCTGGCACCGGCCGCACTCCACGCAACTGAACACCCCGAGGGCCACGGGCTTGGACAGCTCCACCGGTTTTTCCACCCCCGTCTCCTCGGCCTCGAAGTCCAAGGGAAGGAGATGTCCCATGACCGGGTCCTTGAAGAAGACCGCGAAGGGCCCGAGCACCAGGTGGAGATGCTTGGATCGGACGATCAGCGGGGGAAAGCCCAGGACGAAGAGGGAGTGGACCCACCAGTTGGTCTCCCAGGCGGACGACCCGTGGGGAGTCCCGTAGAGGCCGTATAGGTAAGTGACCATGAGGGCGGCGATGAAGAAGGCCACGGCCCCGCTGGACCAGGAGAGATGCTCCCCGAGAGCCGGAGGCCGAAGCACGAAGCGCCGGAAGGCCAGGTAGAGGATCCCCGCCAGGACCAATACGGCCCAGGCCCCGACGAAATGCCGCACCGCCATCCCCGCAGAGCCGGGCGTCCAGCCCAGGAAGGACCAGCCCGCAAGGCCCTCGAGGAAGTGGTCCGTCGTGGCCGCCAGGAAGACCAGGAAGCCCCAGAAGACCAGGGCGTGGGCCATACCCGCCACGGGCCGCTCCCGAATCACCTTGGACTGGAAGAGGACCTGGGTGACGACCCGCCGGAACCTCTCGCCCAAGGGCCTGGCCTCGAGCCGTCCCTTGGACCGGCGGATCCGGTCGATCCGGGCCAGGAAGGGAGGCAGGAAGCCCGCGAGGGATCCCAGAATCAGGAGAAGAAGAATCAATGCCTGCATAGGTCCTCACTCCTCTCGGAAAGGGCGAGACCTTATCCTCCCGGGGAAGGAGGAGGCAAGAACGTATATTCTTCCGGGTCCCCGCCCATCTCCTCGATCCCATGGGGGCCCACGTAACGCACCTCCGGCTCCAGCAGGATCCCAAGCCGTTCCCGGACCTTGGCGCGGATCCGCCGGACCAGTTCCAGGATGTCCGAACTCCGGGCCTTCCCAAGGTTGACCAGGAAGTTGGCGTGCTTGGGGGAGAGGGCCGCGTCCCCAACCCGGGCGCCGGCCAGGCCGGCTCGGGTGATCGCCTTCCAGGCGGGCATTTCCGGGGGATTCTTGAAGAAACTTCCGGCGCACTTCTCCCTGTGGGGATGCTTGGAAAGGCGGAGCCCCAGGTCGGCTCTCACTTCGCGGAGGATGATATCCCTCTCCCTTGGGACCAGGCGGAACACCGCCTCCAGGAGGATCCAACGGGGCGACTCGGAAAGGAGGGAATGCCTGTAGCGGAATCCAAGGAACGAAGGGCTCACATCCAGGACCTGGAGGGTCCGCGCGTCCAGCAGGCGGGCTCCCGCCAGGAAGCCGGCCACGCTCTTGCCGTAGCAGCCCGCGTTTCCCGCCACCGCCCCCCCCACGGTGCCGGGGATGTTCGCCAGGAACTCCAGTCCCCCCAGACCCTGGCGGGCCGGACGGACCACCAGGGAAG
>JALUZX010000871.1 GCA_027011425.1 Planctomycetota bacterium | reverse complement strand
CGGCTCCCTCCGCCAGGGCCGATGCGCCCCGGCGGAGGGAGCCGAGTCCCTTGGGGCTTCCGTGGGGGGTGGAGTCCCGGGCGGGGTTGGAGGGAGATTGGGGACTGCCCCCGCTGGAGCCGGAGCACTTCTTCTTCTTTTTATTCCGGTTCTTCATCTTCTCCAGGAGTTCGTCCAGCTTGTCCAGGACCTGTTTTTCCTGGTGGACCGTCTTTTCCCCCGGGTCTCCCTTCTTGAGTTTCCTCTCCACCGCTTTCATCAGGTCGGCTACGCCTTCCAGGGGATCCGCCTGGGGGGCTTCCAGCTCCTTCAGGACCTGGAAGGCCACGGCCCTGTAGCGCTCGGGCGCCCAGGGGAAGCCCTGGAGGAAGGAGTGGAGGACGTTCACCGCCTCCTCCCGGCTGGGGATCCGGCTCAGGGCGATCCCGTAGAAGAAGGAGGCCTCCCCTTCGAGGGGGGAGATCGAACTTTTCAGAGCGAAGAACCTGCTCAGGGCCTCGGCCGCCCCCTCCGGGTCGTCCCCCTCGAGGAAGGTCCTTCCCAGGTGGTAGAGGGAGTGGAGCTTCACGTAGGGGTCCTTGGCCTTGTCGGCCAGGGCCGCCAGGGCCACCGGGGCCGAGGGGTCTCCCTTCTCCAGGAGTTCCAGGGCCTTGCCGTAGGAGGGGAAGGCCAGAGCCAGGGCCCGGTCGGCCGCCTCCGGGTCCTTCTCCCGGGCCGCCCGGTAGGCCAGGGCCAGGGCCTTCTCCGGGCGGGAGGCGGCCTTCCGGATGTGGGCGGCCAGAAGGCCGATTCTCTTCACCAGGGGGGAGGCCTCCTGGGCGGGAAGGAGGGCCGCGAGCCCGAGCAAGAAGAAGGGGAGAGTGGACTTCTTCATTTTCCTTCCTCCTCTTCCGCCAGGTCCTTTTGAATGCGGTTGGCCAGTTTTCTCGTGAGCTGGTAGATGTTTTTCTGCCTGGGGGCGAGCCTTCGGGTTTCCCGTTCCGCCGTCCGGGGGTCTTTCTCGGAGAGGATCTTGGCCCTCAGGGTGGCTTCGTATACGGCCTCCTGGAGGATCCGGATCATCTTCAGCTCGGCCCTCCTGGAAACCAGGGGCTGGTCGGGGTTCTCCCGCTGGTCCTGGTTCTGGTTGGATTCGTCGTCCCTTTGATCCTGCTCCCGCTTGAGGGCCTCCAGGACGGCGGCAAGGAGGTTCTCCACCTCTCCCTGCCGGGCCTGGACGGCCCTCCCCGTCCGGCCCCGGCCCAGGTCCTCCGCCAGGTAGAGGAGATCCCGGCGGACCGTTTTCATGATGCCCGGGATGACCACGGTGCTTCCCTCTTCCTGGAGGATCTTCAGGATCCGCGCCCCTTCCTCCGCCAGGTCTCTCTCTGTCTTGGCGAGCTTGCCCGCCTGGAGGCGGACCGCCCGGGGCGGGGGATCGGCTTCGCCGGCCCGGGCGTGGAGCACCCGGGTGGCGGCGGAGACCTGTTTCTGGCGGGCCAGCATCCCGGCGATCCTCTCCTGGAGGGCCCGGAGAAGCTCTTCCTGGAGGCGCCGCCGGGCCTGGCGGAGGGCCTCCTCGATTTCCTTTTGGCTTTTTTCCAGGTTCTCCAGGGCTTTGTCCTGTTCGGGCGTCGCCTCCCCGGGTTTTCCCTTGCCCAGGCTCCCCGAGGCCTTCTGCTGGTGGGGCACGGCTTCGCCGACCCCCTTCCCACCCGGCGCGTCTTTTCCCTGAGACCGCATTTTTTCCGCCAGGGACTGGGTGCGCCCGGCCGTCCGGGCCTGGGCCCGGGCCTGTTCCCCCAGGGAAAGGCGGTGGATTTTGTCGCGGGCCTTCTTTGCCATCTCCTCCAGGTCCTTCCGGGCCCGGGCCAGGTGGTCCTCCGCCTTCTCCATGGCTCCCTTGGCCCGGCCGGGTTTCTTTCCCGCCAGGGCCTTCCCGGCCCTTCCCATGGCCCCGGCGGCCTTCCCCGTCTGGACGGAGGCTTCCCCCGCCTTGGTTCCCGTGAGCTTTTCGTGCTCCTTTTCGGCTTTCTTCACCTCTTCACGGACGCGGAGGGTTTCACTGCGGAGCCGGTCCTGTTTCGCACCCAGGCCCGGGGAGGCCGGGTTTCCGGCCAGGCGCCCCGCCAGGGCGCGCTGGGCCTTCTCCAGTTTTCCGAGTCTCCGGGCCAGGTCCAGGAGGGTCGCCCGGTGGGCCTGGAGGGAGGCGGTCCTGGCGGATTTCTCCCTCTCCGACCTCTGTTCCTTGACGATGGACCCCAGCTCCTTTTTCAGCTCCTCCAGGTTCCGGATCTTCTCCAGGAGGGCGAGGAGTTCCTTGTTGCGGTCCAGGAGGAGTTCCAGGAGGGTCTCGAGTTCCTTCTGGATCTTGCCCATCCGGTCCAGGGCGTCCTGCCATTTCCGGTCGGCCATGTCCTCGAGGACGGCCTGCATCTCGTCCTCAACCCCCTTCTCCCCCAAGTATTGGAGGGCCGCCTTCAGGAGGCGGGCCTTTCCGGGCTCGATCTTTCCCAGCCTGGCCGAGAGGTCCGAGAGGGTCTCGGAGAGGCGGGTGAGCTTTTCCATGGCCGTCCTCTGGAGGAGGGAAGGATCGGGAGGGACGGCCCGGTCCTGGGCCGGAGCCTTCCCCGCGAGAAGGAAGAGGGCGAGCAGTCCTGCCGTAAGAAGCCTCATGGGTTCACGCCTCCTGGACGCCGGGGGGCCCCGGAAAACCCGGGAATGGAGCTTATTCTATCGCTTTTTTCCCCCGAAGAGTTCGTCCAGGCTCTTCTCGATCTTCTTCTTCAGGGCCTCCCTGGCCTTGCCCTGGGTGCGCAAGAGGCTCCTGGTGATCTCCAGGACCTGCTGGAAACTCTCCATGCGGGTCAAGTTGGAGAGGACCCGGGCCAGGGCCTCCAGGGCGCGGTCCACGTCCTTTTTCAGGGCGGGCAGGGCGCCCGGGGCGGCGGCCTGCCAGGCCGCGGCGTCTTCGGCTCCCTTCCCCAGGGCGGGCACGGCCTTCTCCCGGAGGGGAGACACCACCATCTCCCTCAGAGCCGGGACCCTTTCCCAGCCCGCCAGCCGGTTGTTCTCCCACTCGTCCAGGATCCCCGAGAGCCTTCGCGCCGCGCCCCCCGCCTGGGCGGCGTCTCCCTGGAGTTCCCCGGGCAAGCCCTGTTCCGGGCCTGGCCGGGCGTCCAGGTCCTTGCGAAGGGCCCGGAGGGATTCCTGGAGCCCTTCGAGCTGGGAACGGACCTCCTCCTGGCGGCGGTTGAGTTCTTTGCGGAGCACTTCCTCGGGGACCACCTTGAACTCCAGGACTTCCGAGAAGGTCCGGTGTGGCGGTCCCGGGGCGAACCGGTCCCGGGCCAGGGCCCTGAGAGAGAGGGTCTTTCCAGGGGAGAGGGATGTGCTTCCCCGGACCCAGAGGACTTCCGCCTCGAAGGAGGGGGCTCCGGGCTCGAAGGCCTCCAATCCCCGGGGTGCTGCCTTGGTGAAATTCCGGTCTTCCCTGTTCGACCCGCCCAGGGATTGCTGGACCTCCAGGGCGGAGAGGGCCACGTCGTCCCGGGCCTTCAAAAGGAGGGGGATCCTGACCCGGGGAGTCACCATGGAGCCCACCCCCCTGGAGGCCAGGCTCACCCAGGGGGGGGCGTCGGGAACCACGGCCACTTCGATGGTCGGAGCGGGGCGGGGCTCCAGGCCCAGTTCGTCCACGGGCAGAATCCGGAGAACCAGGTTTTCCCTGGGCTCGAGGGTGAATGAGAACTTCCCGGGGTCCCGGGGGTCCACCTTCCCCGGGAGGCTTCCCCCGGGGAAACCCAGCCCGGCGGCGGAGAGTTTCTTGTCCGCCCTGCCCCTGAGGAGAAGGGAGGAACCGGCCAGGAGGCGGAGGGTGCCGCCCCCCGAGAGGAGATCCACTTTCGCCGGGCGCCTCCCAGTGTAAGCGGGTTCCCGGATTTCACCCTCCAGGGCCAGGACGGAAGGCCTCTTGACGGGGAGGGCCCTGACGGGGCCGGCCTTCCCGTCACCGGCGCGGACCGTGAAAGTCAGGGGCTCGGTGAGAGTCTTGAAGAGGTAGCGGAACCGGTCCCGGCCCAGCCTGGCGAGGCGGTCCCGGCCGGAGGACCTCTTCGATTCCCAGGAGATCCAGCCCCGGGCGGGGATGACCCCGCGGGCCCGGACCAGGACCACCAGGTCCTCCCCGAGGGGTGTGTAGAGGACTCCCCTTTTCGCTCCCAGGATTTCCAGGGTGGTATACCGGGGCCAGGGCGTGTCCCGGAGAAGGATCTGGCGCTGGGCCCAGAGGGCGAGGGTTCCGGGCATGGCGGCGAAGGAGCCGGCCAGGACGGCCAGGCCGGCCGGGAGGAGCAGGAGGCGCACCCTGAGCCTCCTCCATTCCAGGGCCCGGGCGGCCCGGGTCCCGGAGGCCAGGCGGGCTCCCTCCTCCACGGCCTTCCGTGCCAGGGCCGGGGATTCCCCCCCCTCCGGGGCGCCCGAGGCGAGGCGGCGGGAGAGCTGGAGGGCGCTCACCAGGGCCTGGCGCAGGAAGGGGTGGGAGCGCTCCAGGGCGAGGGCGAGTTCCACCTCGGGGATCCGGAAGAGGAGGGGCTCGAGGAAGGCTTTCCAGAGAAGGGCCGCCCACGCCGCGGCCCCGGCGGCGAGAAGGGCCCCCCGGAATCCCCTCTCCAGCTCGAAGATCCGGTCCAGAGCAAGGGTGGAGAAGAGGAAGATCTCCGCCGCCGCGAGAAGCCTGCCCAGCCCCGAGGCCAGAAGGGCGGCCCCGGCGGCCCGGGAGAGCCGCCTCAGCCTCCTCTCG
>JALUZX010000870.1 GCA_027011425.1 Planctomycetota bacterium | reverse complement strand
CCCCAGGCATCCCCCCGCGGGAGCCCTCTCCAACGTCCCGGGCCGCCGGAGCGGCGTCAAGGCATGTACCTGCCCACGATCAATTCCAGCTTCTTCCTGGTTTCCTCGGGAACGGTGGAAAAATCCGTGAGGACACATTCCTTCAGGGCGTCGGGGCACCCGCACCGGGTCCGCTCGGCGGGGATCCTCTTCACCGCCTCCTTGACCATGGCTCGTGCCGCCTGGACGTTGTCCATGAGCACCTGGAGGATGCCCGCCACGCTCACGTCCGCCTCCGCCTGGTGCCAGCAATCGTAGTCCGTGACCAGCGCCACCGTGGCGTAGCAGAGTTCCGCTTCCCTGGCGAGCTTGGCTTCCTGGAGGTTGGTCATTCCGATCACCGAGGCCCCGAGACTCCTGTAGAAGGCCGACTCGGCCCTGGTCGAGAACTGGGGTCCCTCCATGCACACGTAGGTGCCTCCACGGTGGACCTTCTTGCCCACCGCCTCGGCGGCATCGGCCAGGATCCCCGCCAGCTCCGGGCAGACCGGGTCGGCGAAATGAACATGGGCCACGAGCCCGTCGCCGAAAAAGGTGGAAACCCTCCCGCGGGTCCGGTCGAAGAACTGGTCCACCACCACGAAATCCCCTGGATGGATCTCTTCCTTGAGGGACCCCACGGCCGAGAGGGCGATCACCCTCTCCACGCCGAGCTTCTTGAATCCCCAGATGTTCGCGCGGAAATTCAATTCTCCGGGGAGAATTCGATGGCCCCTCCCGTGACGGGGAAGGAAGACCACCTCCCGGCCCTCCACGCGGCACACGATGAAGGAATCGGAAGGAGGACCGAAAGGAGTCTCCAGCCCCGCTTCTTCCAGGACCTCCACGCCGGGAAGGTCGTAGAGCCCGCTTCCGCCGATGACGCCGATCCTGCCTCGTTCCATGGCATCACTCCTCGCCCCTCCCTCCTCTTTCCCGGGGGGGAGGATAAGATTCCGGGCCCGGTGGAAAAAGGCGTCTTTTCCCTCTTGCCCGGGGGGTCAGGCCTTGACGATCTTCTCCCTCCCCCGGGTGACCCCCTTGGTGGCGTTCCGGGTGTCCACCACCAGGCGGGAGTGCTCCACGATGAAGTCCCAGTCATAGCAGGAGTGATCCGTGCTGACCACCACCGCGTCGTAGGAAGAAAGGCCCTCGGGAGTGAGATCCCTGGACTCCATCCTGAGATCGTATTCCCGCATCTTCCGGGTCCGGGGGACGTAGGGATCGTTGTATTCCACGTGGGCCCCGCGTTTTTGGAGTTCCTCGATGAGCTTGAAGGAAGGACTTTCCCGGACGTCGTCCACGTCCTTCTTGTAGGCCAGCCCGAGGATCAGGATCCTGGAACCCTTCAGGGCCTTGCCGCGTTCGTTCAAGGCCTCCATGAGGCGGTGGATCACGTAGAGGGGCATCCCCACGTTGATCTCCCCGGCCAGCTCGATGAAACGGGTGGGCATGCCGTATTCCCGGGCCTTCCAGGTCAGGTAGAAGGGATCGATGGGGATGCAGTGTCCCCCGAGCCCCGGTCCCGGGAAGAAGGGCATGAACCCGAAGGGCTTGGTGGAAGCCGCCCGGATCACTTCCCAGACGTCGATGCCCATTCTGTCGAAGAGCATCTTCATCTCGTTCACCAGTGCGATATTTACGCAACGAAATGTATTTTCCAGGATCTTGGAGGACTCCGCCGCCTCCAGGGAGGAGACGGGAACGACCTTCTCGATGGCGAGCTTGTAGCAGGCTTCCGCGGCCTTGGCCGAACGGGGATCGGCGCCTCCCACCACCTTGGGGATGGTCCGCGTCGTGTGGGTCTTCCTTCCCGGGTCCTCTCTCTCGGGAGAGTAGGCCAGGAAGAAATCCTCCCCCGTTTTCAGCCCCGATTCCTCCAGGATGGGGAGGATCACTTCACGCGTGGTCCCGGGGTAGGTGGTGGATTCCAGCACCACAAGCTGGCCTTTTCTCAAGCGGGGCGCGATCTGCCGGGCCGTGTTCTCCACGAAGGAGAGATCCGGTTCCCGCACCTTGGTGAGGGGCGTGGGGACGCAGATCAGAAGGGCATCCGGCTCGCTCAGCCGATCCATGTCGGCCGTGGCGCTGAACAACCCAGCGTCCACCATCTTTTTCACGCCCTCCGAGGAGATATGGCCGATGTAGCTTTCCCCGCGGTTCAGTTTCTCAACCTTCTCCGGGTCCACGTCGAAGCCCAGGACCCTGGCTCCGCCCTGGACGAACACCTCGGCCAGGGGAAGACCCACATAACCAAGGCCGATCACTCCGATCAGGGCCTCCCTGGAATCAACCTTGGCGAGAAACTCTTGAAGAAGGTGGTCGCCATTTTCCGGCATAGCTTTATCTCCTGGGATTGAATTCCGAACCCGTGAAAATAAAGGAGAGTCTATTTCCCCTTTTCCGCCCTTGCAACGGGAGCGTTTCGGCGCCCCCCGGAAGGGCACGTCCAGGGAAGGGGGACCAGGAAGGCTGTTCCCCGGCCCGGGAGAAGAGCAAAAGGAGCCCTTTCCTCCCAGATATCTTTCGGTGAAGACCTTCAAAGAGGCGGAGATCTTCTTCTCCGGGCTCCAGGCGCAGGGGCATGTCCCTGGGTGTCTCCCTCCGGTCCACCCGGGCCTGGATCTCCCGGACAAGGTCCTCCGAAGCTTCCTTGGGGTTCCCTCCCACCTCCAGGATCTCTTTTTCCTCCAGGCCCCCCTGGGCCGGGACCGTGGCCGGCCCAGGATCCCAGGGACCAGATTGAGCAGGTCGTTGAAGACGAGGTCTTCCAGGCACATCGAGATAGTCCGGACGGCGCCGCAGGTCCGGCAGATCCGGCTCGTGCCGCACTCCGCCGGGTTCTCCCAGGCATGAACGTACCGGAAAGTCTCCTCCCGGGCGGAGGCCCAGAAGATTCCCCGGAGGGGCCCCAAGGCCCCCGGAAGACTCCCTCCCTCTCAAGCTCTTCCCGGAAAATGCCGTAAAGAAACAATGGGAGTCGATCACCTGATTCCTGGGAGAGCCGTGGCAGAAAGGGGTGGAACGATGGTGATCACCCATCGTGTGAGGATCTTCGTATTTGCCGATGACCCAAAAGGTTACAGGCACTTCCTCATCCGCCCCAAACCCCGTGCGGAATGGTCATGGGGCCCTCTTTCCGGCACCATCCGCTACGAGGAGCAGTTTCACCAGGCCATCCGCCGCCACGTGAAGGAGAAGCTGGGGCTGGACGAGGGTTCCATCCTGGACCTGGAACACCATCCCACCGAAATGGCCGGAGACATCACCTGGGTGGATTGGGACTTCGGGTACGGCCTCCCACCCTCCCGGGAACCTCTTCCCAGGCCCTTGCCTTCTGTCGAAGAGCCCGAATGGACCTGGGCCACACTGGGAGAGGCGCTGCAACTGGATCTCCCCCGGACCGTCCAGGAGGCCCTGATCCATCTCGAACTCCTTCTCCACTCCCCGGCCTGAGCCCCCCGTCCGGAAAGGCATTCATTTCTTCCCGGCTTTATCCCCGGCCCGGATCTCCTTTCTTTCCAGGTCCGGGTGCTCCTGGAGGAACTCCACAAGGAGGCCGAACTGGGAGAAAGCCAGGGAGTACCAGCAGGACCGCCAGGTTCCCCGGTCGAAGACGTCCACGTTCGGGCAGCGCCCGCCGGGCCCAAGATTCCATGTGACCGTATTGAGAGCGCTCTCGGCAGCCTTCCGGTAGATCTTCTTCCCCGTCGCCTCGTAGAGGTCCGCCAGGGCGAGGGCCCAGTGGCTGGTGTGGCAGTTCATGGGGACGTAGCAGGCGGTCTGCTCGTAGAGTGCCGGGCCCCGGTCTTTCCAGTAGGCGACAAAACGGGCCTCGATCCACTTCTCGATCTTCAAGGCCGCCGAAAGATAGCGGGGGTCCTCCCCGCGGTGGGCCAGGAAGTAACGGATCGCCTCCAGGGGGGCCCAGTTCCCCTGGGAACGCGCCCCGGCCGCCACGTCCTCGTAGAAACCCGACCAGTCCCCGCTCCGGAGAGGGTTTTCCATGAGCCAGGCCAGGGCCCTTTTCTTCGCCTCTTCGAAACGCCCGGTCCCGAGAACCCGGCCCAGATCCTGGAAGAGGAGAACCGGGTAGATCACGTCGGCCGTGTAGGCCTCGATCGGTTTCCCGGTCCGCGGGTTCACCCGGAAATACCAGTTCCCCCCCGTAAGCTGTCTCTCCCGCAGGGTCTCGCCGATCCTCTCGGCGCCGATCCTGTATCTCTCCTTTTTCGTGGTCTCGTAGAGGGCCAGGTAGGACCTGCCCAGGACCGCCGCCTTGTCGGGTTCCAGGGACTCCCCGTCGGCGCCCCCGCCGGGTTTTCCCGCCTTCCATGTGCTCCAGGGAAGAGAGCCGTAGGGCCAGTCCCGGGGGGTGCTGTGGGAGAGATTCCAATCGGCCAGGCCTTCGGCCCGGCGGAGGAAATCCTCGTCCCCCGACCAGCGGTAATACCTGAGGAACCAGTCGATGAAAAGCCCGTGATGAAAGGCCGGATACGAGGCATCGTAAGAGAGGTCGTCCCCGGGAAGGATGACGGCGTGGCACACGTAGGGTGGGAGAGGACGCCCTCTTTCGTCCTTCAGGTATTTCCCCTTCCCCGCGTCCTTCTTTGCGAAAGAGGCGGCCAGGCGGATCACCTCCTCCAGGGGGCGGGCGGCGGGGGCGACTTTTCCCCCCAGGGGCCCGAGAAGGGGAACGACGTCGAAGAGCTTCACATCCCCGGGAAGGGGCTCCACCAGGAACCGGCGGAAGGAGGCCCTGCAC
>JALUZX010000869.1 GCA_027011425.1 Planctomycetota bacterium | reverse complement strand
CTCCCCCGGACCACGGGGGTCACCCTCCTTCCCCGGGGCCCATGGGAATCGGTCCTGGACCTGGAGATCACCCTTCCCCCCGGCGCCCGGATCTTCGCCTTGCCCCTGAAAGAAAAGGTGGACCGGCCCGGCCTGGGTTCCCGGGAGCGCAAGGTCCGGATCTCGGGGCGGAAGGTGCGGATCTTCCGGAAGCTCCGGGTCGAGGCATCCCGGGTGGATCCATCCCGGAGGAAAGCCCTCAGGGACCTCCTCCTCCCCTTGAAAAACAAGGCGGCCCGGACCCTCCTGGTGGCCCCGGGAAAGTAGGCAACTCCCGGGAAATACCGGGAAAATGGCGTCGTTAGGGGAAACAAAGACGGCGGGGGGTCTCCCCTTTCCCGGGAGGCGTCCCTTTCCCTTTTCCCCGATTCAACAGGAAAAAGACGGGAGTGATCCATGGACGTAAGCGCAATCTACAACAATGTCGTGGCGAAGAACCCCGGCGAGGCCGAGTTCCACCAGGCCGTGAAGGAGGTACTGGAGTCCCTGGCCCTCGCCATGGACAAGCACCCCGAGTACCAGGCCGCCGCCATCCTGGAAAGGATCGTGGAGCCCGAGAGGGTGATCATGTTCCGGGTGCCCTGGGTGGACGACTCGGGCAAGATCCACGTCAACAAGGGCTACCGCATCGAGTTCAACAGCGCCATCGGCCCCTACAAGGGCGGGCTAAGGTTCCATCCCTCCGTAAACCTGGGCATCCTCAAGTTCCTGGGCTTCGAACAGGTCTTCAAGAACGCTCTCACCACCCTCCCCATGGGCGGCGGCAAGGGGGGCTCCGATTTCGATCCCAAGGGCAAGAGCGACAATGAGGTCATGCGCTTCTGCCAGTCCTTCATGACCGAGCTGTCCCGCCACATCGGCCCCGACACGGACGTCCCCGCCGGCGACATCGGCGTGGGCGGCAGGGAGATCGGCTACCTCTTCGGCCAATACAAGCGGATCCGCAACGAGTTCACGGGCACCCTCACGGGCAAGGGCCTCACCTGGGGCGGAAGCCTCATCCGGCCCGAGGCGACGGGCTACGGTTGCGTCTACTTCGCCGAAGAGATGCTCAAGACCAGAAACGAGACCCTCTCGGGGAAGGTCGTCGCCATCTCCGGGTCGGGCAACGTTGCCCAGTATGCCACGGAAAAATGCATCGAGCTGGGCGCCAAGGTGGTCACCCTCTCCGATTCCTCGGGTTGGATCTACGACAAGAACGGCATCGACAGGGAGAAGCTCGATTTCGTCCTGGAGCTGAAGAACGTCAAGCGCGGCCGTATCAAGGAATACGCCGAGAAGTTCTCCGGCGTGGAATACCACGAGGGCCGCGGAGTCTGGAGCGTTCCCGTCCAGGTGGCCCTCCCCTGCGCCACCCAGAACGAACTCCTAGGCCCAGACGCCCAGACGCTCGTCAAGAACGGCGTAATGGCCGTGGCCGAAGGGGCCAACATGCCCACCGACCTGGAAGGCACCAAGTTCTTCCTGGAGAACAAGGTTCTCTTCGGCCCGGGCAAGGCGGCCAACGCCGGCGGCGTGGCGGTCTCGGGCCTGGAGATGTCCCAGAACAGCATGCGCACCTCCTGGACCCGCGAGGAGGTGGACGCCAAGCTCCACGACATCATGATCAAAATCCACAAGAACTGCTTCGAGACGGCCGAGAAATACGGCACCCCGGACAACCTGGTGAACGGCGCCAACATCGCCGGGTTCCTCAAGGTCGCCCAGGCCATGCTGGAGCAGGGCGTGGTCTGAGGACCGGGCCGGTTTTCCGGTTCTTTATGGATCCCGCCATGGACCCGGGCGGGTCGGAGTTGTAGGAAGGGGGCCCCCCGGGGGCCCCCTTTTTCGCAAGTCCCCCCGGGAAGACAAACAAGAAAGGAAGACCTCCCCATGGACCCGGAGAGGGATACCGAGCGCGCCGCCGACGAGGATCTCCAGCCCAAGTTCCTGGGCTTCCACGACCTCATGCCCCACAAGATCAAGGAGATCCTGCTTGTCGCCACCCTCTACGACTCCTTCCTGCTGGAGGAGGACGGCCGGCTCTCGGAACGGATCTTCAGCGATTACGTGACCCTCCACCTGAGTTACCCTCCCAGGGTGACCCGCGTCTCCTCGGGGGAGAAGGCTCTCCGGGCCCTGGCCTCCCGGCCCTTCGACCTGGTGGTCAGCATGGTCCGGCTCCCCGACATGGACCCGGTGGAGTTCATCGCCAAGGTGAAGGAATCCCACCCCCAGGTCCCAACGACGATCCTCTCCTGGGACAGGGAGAGACTGCGTCGCAGGGAGCCCGCCCTGGCCCGGGCGGGTGTGGACGGAGTCTTTCTCTGGACGGGAGACACCAGCATCTTCCTGGCCATGGTCAAGCTCCTGGAAGACCGGATGAACCTGGAGCACGACATCCTCAAGGGGGACATCCGCCTCCTTGTGGTGACCGAGGATTCCGTGCGCTACGCATCGGTCTTCCTCCCCCTCCTCTACCAGGAGATCATGTCCCAGACCCGCAGCCTCATGGATCAGGGCCTGAACGACCTGGAAAAACTGTACCGGATGAGGGCCCGCCCCAAGCTCGTCCTGGCCAGGAACTTCGAGGAAGCACTGGACCCGGTGGTCCGTTTTCCCAACAATGTCCTCGGCTACATTTCGGACATCCGCTTCCCCAGGGGGGGCAAGGTGGATCCCGGGGCCGGGTTCGACCTGGTGAGGGCCGTCCGCGGCCGGGTTCCGGACATCCCCTTCCTCCTGCTTTCCTCGGAGCCGGAAAACCGGAAGAGGGCCCTGCGGGAGGGCGCGGCCTTCCTGGACAAGAATGATCCCACCCTCCTCAAGCGGGTGCGGGCCTTCATGAAGAGCCACCTGGGATTCGGCGATTTTCTCTTCCGCAAGCCCGACGGAACGGTCGTCGCCGTGGCCCGTGACATGAACGAACTGGCCGAGAAGATCCGCACCGTTCCCGACGAGGTCCTCCTCTTCCACGCCCGGGGAAACCACTTCTCCCACTGGCTCGCGGCCCGCGGCGAGTTCGCCCTGGCCTCGGCCATCCGGCCCTGGCGGGTGGAGGACTTCAAGGACATGACGGCCTTGCGGAACTACCTCATCGGGAGAATCGAGAATACCAGGCAGGAAATCGAGATGGGGATGATCGCGGACCTCCCGGGCCGAAGATACCGGGCGGAAAGCCTCTTCACCCGGATCGGTCCGGGGTCCCTGGGGGGAAAGTCCCGGGGCGTGGCCTTCCTGGGGGCACTCCTGGAGAAGGCCCGGCTGGAGGAAGAATTCCCGGGCGTCCGGGTACGCGTCCCCAGGACCATCGCTCTCGGGGCGGGACTCTTCGAGGCCTTCGTGGAGGAAAACGACCTGACCCGGGTGCTCACATCCGACCTGGACGACCGGGAGGTTGCCCGGGCCTTCCTGTCGGGGACCTTCCCCCGGGACCTCCGGGAAAAGCTGGCCAAGGTCCTGGACGTGGTCCACACCCCCCTGGCGGTCCGCTCCTCGAGCCTCCTGGAGGACTCCCCGGACCAGCCCTTCGCCGGGGTCTTCTCCACCTACATGCTTCCCAACAACCACCCCGACCGGAAGGTGCGCCTGGCCCAGCTTCTGCGGGCGGTCAAGCTGGTCTACGCATCCACCTGGACCCGGGCGGCCCGGCGCTACCTGGAAGCCACGGGCCACAACCCGGCGGAAGAGAAGATGGGCGTGGCCGTCCAGCAGCTCGTGGGCCGGAACTATGGACCGTATTATTATCCCCTCATCTCCGGGGTGGCCCAGACCCACAACTTCTACCCCAAGGGCTACATCGAGCCCGGGGACGGGGCCGCCGTCCTGGCCCTGGGGCTCGGCAAAACGGTGGTCGAGGGCCAGAACGCCCTGAGGATCTGTCCCCGCTATCCCCGGCTCGCCCCCCAGACGGACGACCTGACCAAGGTCCTGGACGCGACCCAGCGGACCTTCTGGGCCCTGGACATGTCCGATCCCGGAGTCGAAGTCCGGCCCGGCTCGGACGCTCCCCTGGTGGAACTGGGCCTGGACCAGGCCGAAAAGGACGGGACCCTCCTGCACGCGGCGAGCGTGCTCTCCTGGGAGGAAGACCGGCTCAAGGACGGTCTCAACGCCAAGGGGGCCCGAGTGGTCACCTTCGCCCCCATCCTCAAGTGGGAAATCTTTCCCCTGGCGCCCCTGCTGGTGCGGATTCTGGAAAAGGTCCGGCGCGCCATGGGGGGGCCGGCGGAGATCGAGTTCGCCGCAAACCTCCCCGACAGGGCGAAGAACCTGCCCGGCGAAATCCACCTCCTCCAGGTCCGTCCCCTCACCACGGCCGAAGCCCTGGAGCCCCTGGAAATGGTCAGCCCCTCGGAAGAGCGCGTCCTGGTCCGCACCTCCCGCGGCCTGGGGCACGGAAAACTCGAGAATATACGGGACATCCTCTACATCAAGCCGTCCAGCTTCGACAAGCTCTCCACCCACAAGATCGTTTCCGAGGTGGAGGAACGAAACTCCCTCCTAGAAAAGGAGGGGAAGCCCTACCTTCTCATAGGCCCGGGCCGGTGGGGCACGGCCGACCCTTTCCTCGGCGTCCCCGTGCGGTGGGACCAGGTCTCGGGGGTGAAGGCCCTGGTGGAGGCCGACATCGAGGGTTTCGAAGTCGAACCTTCCCAGGGGTCCCACTTCTTCCACAACATCACCGCATTCGGTGTCTTCCTTCTAACCGTATCCCTCCGGAAAAGGGAGGAAAAAGTGGACTGGGAATGGCTCGAATCGGTCCCCGC
>JALUZX010000868.1 GCA_027011425.1 Planctomycetota bacterium | reverse complement strand
GGTAGACCTCTTCCCCTTCCTTCAGGCCCGAGAGGATCTGCACGAACTTTTAGTTGTGCTTTCCCGGTTTCACCAGGCGGACCTTGGGGCCGCCGGGGGTTTTCACGTAGACGTAGAAAGTGTCCCTGCCGGCGGTCTCAACGGCCTGGATGGGGATGTAGAGTGTGTCGGGGATGCGCTCGCAGTAGATGGTCACCTTGGAGGACATGCCCGGCCGGATCAGGGAACAGTCGCCCAGGATCCGGATCTCCACCTTGTAGACTTTCCGGTCGGGAGTAAGCCAGCTGGAGCTGGAATCCGGGACCTCCGGGACCTTGACGACCTTGCCCTTGAATATCTTTCCTTCCAGGGCCTCGACCTGGATGGTCGCGGGTTGTCCCACGGCCACCATGCTCCGGGCGGATTCCTGGACGCTCACCTGGGCCAGCATTTTGGAGACGTCGGGAAGGGAGATGATCTTCTGCCTGTAACGGACCGTCACCCCCTCGGCGATGGGCTCGCTGCTTCCCCTCCGCCAGCGCCCCTCCTCGTTGTAGTAGACCACGAGCCCGTCCTGGGGCGCGAAGACCCTGCCGGCCTTGACCTGGCGCTGGATCCGCTCGAGCTGGGCGATCTCGATGTCCAATTGCTGTTTCTTGGAGTCCATGTCCGTCTTGGCCTGGATCTCCTTTTGCCGGCAACGCTCCTTGACCCGCTTCAGGTTTCGTTCCGCCTCGGCCAGATCCTCGCGGAGCTGTTGTTCCTGCTTGGGGAGCTGGAACTTGATGAGGTTCTCCTTGCGGGCAATGGCGAGCTGGAGGTTCAGTTCGGATTTCTTCTTGTTCAGGTAGTCCCGGTCCCTCTCTTCCTTGGTGATGTATTGCTTGGCGTAGAGTTCTTCGCTGTATTTCAGGACCGTGGCCGCGTTCTTGAGTTCTTCCCGGGCCAGGGTGATGTTGTTCAACGCTTCCTGGGTCTGGACCTTCTTGTCCCCGTTTTCGGGGTCCAGGAACTTCTCCAGGTCGATTTGCGCGAAATCTCGGGCCAATTCCGCGGCCTTGATGTCGGAGTCGTTCTGCTGGAGGGTGATCTCGTAGGCCGCCTTGGACTGCTCGTAGGCGCTCCGGGCTTTCTCCACGGAAAGGAGCTGCCTGTCCCTGTCCTGCTCCAGAGCGGTCGTGTCCAGGTCCAGGAGCCAGTCTCCCTTCTTCACCCGCGTTCCCTCGGGGATGATGCGGAGGATCTGGGCGTGGGCCTCGATCTCCGATTTCACCCAGACCGAGCGCTCGGCCTTCAAAGTGCCCGCTTCGTTCACGGTGATCACCAGGTCCCCCCTCCTCACGGGGGCCGTCTCAGGCCCGCCGAGGGTGGAAGTCCCCGCCGGTTCCCATGGGTGGAAGAAGAGAAGGGCGGCCGCCCCGGCCGGAAGGAGAAGGAGCAGGCTAGGGGCGAGTCTTCTTCTTTTCTTTCTTTTTTTCGCGGGAGGCCCCCCGGGGGAGGAGTTCCGCAAGATCGATTCTGTCATCGTAGGACAATCCCTTCGGATCGAGTTTCAGAATATCCAGGTCGCGCAGGAGTTCCAGCCGGGTGGTGAAGTGATCGATCATCACCCGAACCAGGGCGTTCTGCGCGTTGCGGAGGGCGTCCTGGGCCTCCAGGACGTCGCGGACGATGGCCCTGCCCGCCTGTTGTTTCATCTGCGCCTCGTCGACCCGGCGCCTGGCCAAGAGGACGGAATTCTTCTGGATGGCATAGTCCTCCCTGGCCTTCCTCAGGTCCCGGAGCAGGGCCCGGACCTGCTGGATGATGGAGTCCTCCTGCAGTTCGAGCCGGCGCCTGGCCTGCTCCAGGGAGACGATGGCCCGGCGGTATTGATTGCGCTGGACGGTCTTGTCCAGGGGGAAGTCGAAGGAGACCCCGGCGCCGGTGGTGGTGTCCCGCCACTTGGGTTTTCCGGGAATCCGCTTCTCGGAAGGCACGTCCAGGTCCAGCTTGAGGTCCAGGCCCATCTTGAGGGCGTCGGCCGCAACCAGGACCTTCCTCCTGGCGTCCTCCAGGCGGTCCCTGGTGTTCATCAGGTCCAGTCTGTGGGTGAGGGCGATGGCCTGGGCCTGGGGGGGAGTGAGCTTCACCGGGTGGAGCCCCGCCTTACGGAGCCTGTCGAAATCGCCCTGGTCCAGCTCGATCTCCGCTTCCACGGGAAGCCCCAGGGTGACCTTGAAGCTGTCCAGGTTGGTCTTCAGGGACTCCCTCTCCTGGAGGAGCCGGGCCTGGGAGTTCAACACGCTCTGGCGGTTCTGGTCCACCTGGAGCTGGGCGAGTTTTCCTGCCTTCTGGAGGGCCTTGTTTCGTTCCAGGTTCAATTGCAGGTTCGCCAGGTTGGCTTCCTCGATGCGGATCTGGTCCTTTTGCTGGAGGAGGCGGTAGTAGGTGGATGTGATCCGGACCACCAGGTCCCGCCGGAAGCGTTCGAAGCTCCGGACGGAGTAGATCACGTCACGCTCGGCCTGGGTGAGGGGCTCCAGGGTGACCCGGGAGCCGAAGCCCTGGAGGAGGGGCTGGGTCAGCGAAAGGGAGAGGAGGGAGCCGGTGTTCCAGGGCTGGCCCGTGGTGATGGAACGGCTGAAGGAATTGAGGAGCCCGGCCAGGATGGAGGCGCCGGTCTTCACGGTCTTGGAGAGGCCAGCCTGGATTCTTCCCGCGGCCGAGGCGGACCTCCGGTTTCCGCTGACCCCGATATTCCCCGTAAGGGTGGGATGCCAGTCGAACTCCCAGCGGGTGTTGCTCAGGTTCAGGGCCGAAAGGAAGAGGATCTCCTTCTGGTCCTGGTATTCCCGGCTGGTCAGGGCGGCAACCTCCAGGGCCTTCTTCAAGTTCAGCTTCAAAGGCTTGGGCGGCGGCCCGCCCGTCTTCCTGGCCTCCTCGATGGCCTTCAGGAGCTTTTCCCTGGGCGAGTTCCCGGGGGGCTCGACCTGGAAGGGGCGCTCCTCGCCGAAGGCGGCCTTCTGCTTCTGGTGGATGATGGCCAGGGCTTCCTGGTCGGCCGCCTCCTTGTAACCCTCCAGGGAGCAGGAGGTGAGACAGGCCAGGGCGAGGACTCCCCCGGCCCCCGCCCAAAGGAGGAAGGGGACGGTCTTGGAGGGGGGCAGAGTAGATGTCTCTGAATGGGCCATGAGTTTGTCTGGTCCTCGATCTCTACGAGCCGGCCTCCTTGCCGGCAGGATCCGTTCCTTCCACCGGAGGAAGTCTCCTTCAAACATACCTTATTTTCTCTCCCCCCTCTGTCCCCAGGAAGTTAGAAGGTCGTTTGGTTTGACCCCACACCCCCCGTCCTTTCCCGGGACGCTCGGCGTTCCTATAATGCAAAGCCTCCTTCCGCTGGGCAGCGAGGGCGGTTTCTGACCCGGCAGGTGTCGATGGCGCAGTTTCTGATCACGGCAGGTCCCACCAGGGAGTACCTGGACGACGTGCGTTACCTTTCCAACGCCTCCAGCGGGAGGATGGGGTTCGCCCTCGCCCGGGCCGCCCTGGGAGCGGGCCAGGATGTGCACCTTGTGGTGGGGCCTCTGGATGCGGCTGTTCCCAAAGGGGTCCGCGTCACCCCGGTGATTTCCGCCCAGGACATGGAACGGGTCGTCCGGTCCGCCTCGAAGGAGGCGGACATCGTGATCATGGCCGCCGCCGTTTCCGATTTCCGCCCGGCCTTCCGGGTCCAGGGCAAGATCAAGCGCTCCGGGTCTGGGACTAGGGGAGGGCGGATGCGCCTGGAACTCGTGGAAAACCCGGACATCCTGGCGGGTCTCGGGCGGCGGCGGAGCCGGAAGGGCCAACTCCTTTTGGGGTTCGCCCTGGAGAAGGAAAAGATCCTGGAGAACGGGCGGGAGAAGCTCCGGGCCAAGGGGGTGGACCTTTTGGCGGTGAACCGGGTGGATGTGATCGGGAAGGACCGCACCCGACTGTGGATCCTGGACCGGGAAGGCCGGGAGGAAGAGTGGCCCGAACTGAGCAAGGCGGCGGCGGCGAAGAGGCTGGTGAAGCTCTGCCTGGAACGGTGGGAAGAAGGGAGATCCTGAAGACCATGGGCGGGAAGCGGTTCGTAGAAGTTGACGCCCAGGGGCGGATGGTGAGGGGAAGCCACTTCAAGGAAGTGGCGGGCCTGGTTCTCTGCGGGGTCTCCCTCTTCGCCCTGGTGGCCTTGGTGAGTTTCCGCCTTCCCGCCCTGGGGGAGGCCCCTTCCAATGTCTGCGGCGTCCTGGGAGACCGGCTGGCCTTTACGCTCCTTTTGCTCTTCGGGAGGGCCTCCCTCTTTCTCATCGCCTACCTGGCCGCCTGGGGGGCCCTGCTCGTGGTCCGCCGCGGCGGGGAAGCCGTCCTGGCCAGGCTTTTGGGGATCCTTTCCTTTACCTTCGTTCTGGCCCTTCTCTTTTCGCTCCGGCTGGACCCGGCGCGGCCCTTCGCCCAGGGAACCAACACCCTTCCCTTCGGGCCCGGAGGGACGGTAGGGGCCTTTTTGGGCCCCAAGGTCTACGAGATCCTGGGACCCCTGGGCTCCTACTTCATCCTCCTGCTTCTGGCCTTCATCTCCCTCCTTCTGGCCACGGATTTCTTCTTCCTGGATACGCTCCGCAAGAAACTCTCGGGCCAGGCGGTCCTCTCCGAGGAGGAGGAACCGGGGCTCCTCACCAGGGCGGGAGAAGCCCTGGTTGCCTGGGCGGCCCTGGCGGCGAAGGGATGGGCTGTCTTCCGGGAATGGTGGAATTCCGAGGAAAGGGCGCTCCTTCCCCAAGGGGCGGGAGCGGGGGGAACCGC
>JALUZX010000867.1 GCA_027011425.1 Planctomycetota bacterium | reverse complement strand
TCCCGGGGGAGCGGAGAGGATCAGCCGCAAGGGCCTGGACGCCCTGGAGGGAGCGGCCAGGGAAGGCGGCGCCAAGGGCCTGGCCTGGCTCAAGATTGCGGCGGGGGGCAAGACGGCCGGTCCCCTTTCCAGGTTCTACCAGGGGGAGGAGCTGGAGAAACTCGTGGCCGCCTTCGGCGCGGGCGAAGGGGACCTCCTGCTCTTCGGCGCCGGCGGGGAGAGGGTCGTAGCCACATCCTTGGGCCTGGTCCGTTCCGCCCTGGGCGGGATGCTGGACCTGGCGAAACCCGGGGAGTTCCGCTTCCTCTGGGTCACGGACTTTCCCCTTTTCGAAAAGGAGGAGAAGACCGGGCGCTGGGGGCCTTCCCACCACCCGTTTACGGCTCCCAAGGACTGGTCCCTGGAAGGGCTCGAGGAAGATCCGGGAAGTCTTCTCTCCCGGGCCTACGACCTGGTCCTCAACGGCTCCGAGGTGGCAAGCGGCTCCATCCGTATCCACCGGGCCGATACGCAGGAAGAGATCTTCCGCTTTCTCGGGATCGGGCCCGGGGAGGCAAAGGCCAAGTTCGGCTTCCTCCTGGAAGCATTGGAATACGGAGCCCCGCCCCACGGAGGGATCGCCCTGGGCGTGGACAGGCTCACCGCCCTGGCCCTCGGCCTGGATTCCATCCGGGAGGTGATCGCCTTCCCCAAGACCACCAGCGCCGCCTGCCCCCTCACCGGGGCGCCGTCGGCCGTGTCTCCGGACCAGTTGGAGGAGCTGGGAATCCGGGTCACGAGCGGGGAGAAGCCCCAGGGGGAGTGATCCCTTCCTCGGCCCTGCGGGGTAGAATGACCTTTCCTTTCCTTCTTCATTCTCCCTGCAGGGTTCCTTTTCACCCAGGAGGTCTTTCGTCATGCCGCGCGCGTCCTCGTTGGTTCTTCTGTCTCTCCCCCTCCTCTTGGGGGGTCTCTCTTTTTCCTTGAACGCCCAGGTTCTCTCGATCCGCGCGAGAGACGCGGGCTCGAAGGTCCCCGGCTCCTACGTGGTCCGGACCCTTCCGGGGACTCTTCCCCGCGGGGGAAGTCCCCTGGCGGGCCCGGTCCTGATGAAGGGGTGGCCCAAGACGATCAAGGCGGCCCCCTACTTCGCCCCCCAGCGGGGCCTCCTCTTCGCCGACCTGGACCAGGACGGCCGGATGGAGGTGATCCGCTCCAGCACGAACGGGATGGTCTACGTCTGGCGCTCCGACGGATCGGCCTTCCCCGGCTGGCCCAAGACGACGACCGGTTACGGCCAGATCGTTCCAACCGCGGCGGACCTGGACGGCGACGGGACCCTGGAGATCCTTGTTCCCACAAGAGGGCTGACCAGGGGGGGCATGCTCTACGTCTTCCGGGCGAAGGGATCCAATTTCCCGGGCTGGCCCAAGAGCCTTTCGGGCAACAACGTCTCCGGCGGGGTGGTGGCGGCGGACCTGGACGGCGACGGGAAGCTCGAGGTGATCGCCCAGGAGAGGGCCTGGCCTGTGGGTTACGTCCACGTCTTCCGCTACGACGGTTCCAGGTTTCCCGGCTCCTGGCCCTTCAAGCTGGACCACGTCCCCACGGGGACCCCGGCCGTGGGCGACGTGGACGGCGACGGAAAGCCCGAGATCGTCTGCCTCTCCTATGACTCGCTCTACCTCCTGGACGCCTCGGGCAAGGTCGAGCCAGGGTTTCCTTGTAACGTATACAAGAAGTACAAAGCCAACTTCTCCTACCAGTCGCCCGCCCTGGGGGACCTCACGGGCGACGGCAAGCTGGAGATCGCCGTCTGCGCGCACAAGACCGGTTCGGGTTGTTACGTCTTCCGGTGGAACGGAACCCTTCTACCGGGTTGGCCCAATTCCTTCGGGAGGAAGTGGAGCTACTGCCCGCCCACCCTGGCGGACATCGACGGCGACGGCAGGCTGGACGTCCTGGCGGGGCGGCGGATCGATATGGCAAGGAGCTACGTGCTCTACGCCTGGAAGGCCGCGGGCGGCCTCCTTCCCGGTTTTCCGACGGTCAACCGGGGTTCCGCCGAATCGCCCATCACCGTGGCGGACATCGACGGCGACGGGGTCATGGAGATCTTCCACGACTCCAACCTGATGGACTCCTCCACGGGGAAGGGCTGGCTCCACTGCGTGGACGCCAAGGGCAAAGTGGAGCCGGGCTTTCCCCTCAGGGTCCCCGGGTTCACCTACATGAACGGCGCCACTCTCGGCGACGTGGACGGCGACGGGGTCCTGGAGATGGGAGTGGTCTCCTACAACAAGTCCAACGTCACCGTTGCCCTCTACAAGCTTCCCGGCCCCAAGATTCCGGGCCGGATCCTCTGGAAGACCTACCACGAGGGGAACGCCCGGCGGGGCCGCCAGGGCGAGAGCGACCGTTTCTCCCTGGTGGGGAAGGCCGCCCCGGGGGGAACCCTCCGGATGGAGTTCCACGGAAAACCGGCGGACCGGGTCTTTGCTTTGCTCGGCCTGGGCGTCGGGGTCACCCCCCTGGGAAGCCTGGGCGTTCTCCGGCTCGACGCCAAGCGCCCGGTCTTCCTCTTCAAGAACTTCCTCGTCGGGTCCTCGGGACGGGTCTACAGCACCTTCTCTATTCCCAACAACCCGGCCCTCTCCGGGGGATTCCTGGCCTTCCAGGGCCTGGACCTCCGGCCCGCCACGGGCGGGGCCCGGCTCCTCCAGATGGTGCCTTTGAGAATCCGATGAGACCTCCGGCCTCTTCGCCCCGGGGCGGGACCTTCTTCCCCAGGGCCGGAGAGACGGGAGGAATGGGTTGGAAACCTTCGTTCTCCTTGGGGAGCGGTTCGAGACCCCGCCCGCCGAAATCCTGGCTCCCCTGCTGGGGGAGACCCTGGGGCTCGTCCCATACGAAGCCCTCCGGGCGGCGGCTTCGGCCAGGGGGATCCTGGCGGAAGGACTGGAAAAGGAACAGGCCGAGAGGATCGCCGGAGGCCTGGGGGCGGCCGGTTTTCCCTGCCGCGTGGTTCCGGGCCGGGTCGCTCCTCCCGCGGGCCCGGTCCGGGCGGCCCGGGAGGTCCGCCTCCTTGAAGAAGGCCTCCGGTTCCGCCCCGGATTTACGGGGCCCTGGATCTCCCTGCCCTGGGAGGGCCTCCTTCTTCTCTCCGCCGGGGTGATCCTGGAGATGGAAGGCGGGGGATTCCGTTCCACCGGGAAGAAAGGCGGAGGGAGCGTGGGCCTGGGCGGCGCCGCCCGCCTGGTGGTGGACCCCGTGGGAGGGGCCCTCTCCATCCTCAAGAAGACCCGGAAGAAAGGGGGGCTGGAGCGCAGGCCCGGCGTCCCTTTTCCCCATCCCCTGGCGGACCTCTACTTCCAGGGGGCCGGGGAAGGAACCGGGTGGATCCGGGTCAGGGCCAGGGAGGTCTCCTTTCCCGGCCTCCGGGAAGAGGGAGAAAAGGGGAATTTCTACAGGGATTTCCTGGCCTTCCTGGAAGAGGCGGACCGCAGGTCCCGGGGAGCTTCCCTCACCGCTCCCGCCCGCTCCTTGCTTGGAGAGGGGCCGGAGGGGATTCCCCTGGAGGGAGAGGCCTTCTTCGGGGAGGAAGAGGCCTTCCGGCGTTACAACCGGTGGGCTTTGGCTTGCGTCCTTTCCGGGAGGCCTTAGGCTTTCCGGATTCCTGCCGGTTTCAAGTTTCCATTTCCTTACAAAAAGAGGGTTCTTTTCGTGAGCGTTCGCATCCGGGGCCTCGTCAAGGCGGCGCGGGTTTGCAGGGAATCCCTGGCCCGGGGCGTGCCTTCCGGGGAGCGGGCGGATTTTCTGGCCTGGGTCCGGGGGATCCTGGGCCAGGTGGAGGAGTTCTGCCGGGAACTCCCGGGGGGAGTGGAGGGACTGCCCCGTCCATCCCTGGAGGCCTACAGGTTTCTTTTGAAGGTGGCCCGCGAAGGGGCCTCCGCTTTCGCCTCGCCCCGCCCCGCCGGCCCGTCCCGGCCCGCCGTCCGGGCCCCGGGGCTGGTGGCCTTTCTGGAGGAGATGCTCCTGGACCTGGGGACGCCGGGGGAGCCTTCGTTTTCGGTGGAGGAATACAGGCGCCGCGCCTCCGAGAGAGTGGAGGCGATCCGGAAAGGGCTCGCCCGGAAGGGTCTGGACCCCTCTTTCCTCCCCCAGAGGACGGGGATGGCCTTCGCCTGGCTGGACTGGCTTGCCCGGGAGGATCACCTGGAGGTCTACAGGGGCGGCCTCGATCGGTTCCGGACCGGCCTCTCCCGGGTCTCCCGGGTCCGGTGGGGACGTTCCCCGGACCGGATGGGCGTCCTCTTCCTTCCGAGTCGCTGCATCTACCGGGTGAAGGAGGAGAAAGGGATCCTGGTCTGGCGCCTCCATTGCGGTTTCCTGGAGGCCGAGGCCCCGGAGATCGAGGGGTTCTTCCGGGCTCTCCTTCCGGGCAGGAAGAGGGATGGCTCAGGAGTAAGTCAAGCGTATAAGGAATTCGTGTCGTCCCGGCGGTTTTTCTCCCTCTCCCGGGAGATGGAAGACCTGGTTTCCGGGAAAGGCCGGGACTTCCCCCGGGGGCGCGCCTGGGACCTGGAACTCCTCTTCGAAAAGATCAATCAAGAGTATTTCCAGGGCGGGCTGGCCAGGCCGCGCCTCTCCTGGGGGGACCGGATCACCAGGAGAAAGCTGGGCTCCTACGACCGCCAGAGGAACCGGATCACCCTCTCCCCTCTCCTGGACGATCCCGGGCTTCCCGAGTGCGTGCCCGCCTACGTGCTCTACCACGAGATGCTTCACCTGGAACGGCCCGGGAGGGTGGTGGGGGGAAGGC
>JALUZX010000866.1 GCA_027011425.1 Planctomycetota bacterium | reverse complement strand
CAGGGGAATCCGGGCGGGCCGCGTTGCGTCGAGTTTGGTCTTTCCGGCGGCGGGGCGCAATGCCCGGCGACAGGAGGTTCCAGTCGTGTCCTACCTGGTCTTGCCTTCTTTCTTCCTCTTCTTTCTCCCGGCCGGGCTGGCCCTGGGGTCCCTCCAGGGAGGGGATTCCTTTCTGCCCCACCTCTGGTCCGGCCTGGGCCCGGGATCCTTCATGGAAATGCTCCTGAAGGACCTGGTCAGCGTCTTCGTGATTCTCGACGCGCCGGGCATGGTTCCCATCTTCCTTTCCCTGACGGAAGGAATGGATCGCCCCGGACGAAGGAAGACCGCCGCCAAGGCCAGCGCGGTCTGTCTGGTGGTGCTCCTGGCCTTCGCCCTGGGAGGGCCCGCCTTGCTTGGGATCTTCGGCATCACCATCCCGGCCTTCCGCATCGCCGGAGGGATCCTGCTCTTCTCCATCGCGCTGGGCATGCTTCACGTGGAGATGCTCCGCACCAAGGCAACCCCCGAGGAAGTCGTGGAAAGCCACGGGAAGGAGGACGTCTCGGTCTTTCCCCTGGGGATCCCCATGCTGGCCGGGCCCGGAACCATCGCCACCGTAACGGTCCTGGCCCGGGGGCCCGTCCTCGGCAAGGAGAGGCTGGCTCTTCTTGGGGCGGTGGTGACGGCGGTCTTCCTGAACCTGCTGGTGCTCAGGGCCGGAGGGGCCATGGAGCGCGTCCTGGGGCGGACGGGAATGAATATTTTGAACCGTATCATGGGCCTTCTCCTGGCGGTGATGGCCGTCCAGTTCGTTCTGGACGGGATGCGGGAAGTCCTGCCCGTCCTGGCGGCCGCCGCCCGCGGGGGTGGTTGAAAAGGAGACGGGAAGCCTGTTTCGCTCTGAGGTGGCGCAGGCTAGGACAGGATAAACTCCCCTTTCTCTTTTTCTTGTTCCTCCGCCGGGCGGGAAGCCCCTAGAATGTCTTTCTTCCACCAGGAGGCTGGTCCAACTTCAACCTTCATCCCGGCCGGAACGGGCGTATGAGCCGGAAAAAGCACCTGATAGAAAAACGCTTGGCCGTATGCCTGAAGAGGTATCGGAAGGCCGCCTACGACCCGGAGGCCGGGCGAAACCTGGCCGTGGCGCTGGTCGAGGCCGGCCGCGCCCGCGAGGCGGCCCGCCTGGCCCGCGACCTGCTCGAGCGGGAGCCCAACGAGGCCTCGTCCTGGGGAATCCTGGCCTATACCCTCAAGCAGAAGGGGGGCGGGCGCAACCGGGCCGAGGCGGAGCGGGCTCTCAGGAAGGCTCTGGACCTGGACCCGGGCTACTCCTGGGCGGCCCGGGAACTCTCGGTGCTCCTGGCCGAGCGCGGGGCGGCCCAGGAGGCTGAGGATGTTCTCCGGGAAGCCCTGGATGCCTCCCCGGCGGACGCGGAGACTCTCTACACCCTGGCCCTGCTGGAGGGGCGGAAGGGGCGGTTCCTGGAGGAGAGGGAACTCCTGGAGAAGGCTCTCGAGGCGCGGCCCCTCTTTTCCCCCGCCGCCCGGGCCCTGGCCGCTTCCAAGGCCGCCGAGGGGGACCTGTCCGGGGCTTTGGACCTGCTGGAGAAACAGGCCGAGCGGGATCCCCTGGATTCGGAGAATCTCCTGGAGGCGGCCAAGCTCACGATTCGGGCGGGGGACCCGGAGAAAGGGGAGAGATTGCTCCGCCAGGCGGCCGAACAGGATCCTTTTTCTCCCCTTCCGGTCTGCAGTCTTGCCTGGTTTCTCTGCGAGCGGGGCCGGGCCGGCGAGGCCCTCCGGCTCCTGGAAGCGCGGGTGGCCGAGGAGGGGGAAGAGCCGGAAGTCCTGGGATACATGGGACGTGTCCACCAGGAGCTGGGAGAGCTGGAGGAAGCGGCCCAGTGCTACCGGCGGGTTCTCCTTCTCGATCCCGGGGCCGCCTGGGTCAGGCGTGAACTCTGGATCGTCCGCATCCGCCTGGGACAGGCGGCGGAAGTGCTGGAAGAGGCGCGGCGCAAGACCCTGGAACATCCGGGCGAGGCCGAGGACTTCGGGATCATGGCCCAGGCCTACCTTGCCTTGGACCGCAAGGAAGCGGCCGAGGAGGCCCTGCGCCAGGCCCTTCTCCGGGATCCTTTCTTCAGTTGGGGGGTCAGGGAGCTGGCCCGGCTCCTGCACAAAGAGGGCAGGAGCGAGGAAGCCCTTCGGGTTCTGGAGGAACGAATCGCCCGGGGCCGTCCCGAGGTCATGGACCACGGATTGATGGGGGAGATCCTGAGGGAGATGGGCCGGGAGGAAGCCGCCGAGGAGCACCTGCGCAGGGCCATGGCCCTGGACCCGGCCAACGGCTGGGCCGCCAGGGAACTGGTCCTTCTGCTGGGGCGGCGGGGGAGGATCGAGGAAGCGGAAGCCCTGGCCCTGGAGCGGGTCCGGTCGCCTATGGCCGAGGCCTTCGATTTCGGTGTCCTGGGTTGGGTCATGGAGCGGCGGGGCCGGAACGAGGAGGCCATGGCCTGGTTCCAGGAGGCCTTGAAGAGGGATCCCCTCTACGACTTCGCCATCGACAGGGCCGTGGCCTTGCTTCTCAACTCGGGCCGGGCCGTGGAGGCCGAGGGACTGCTCAGGAGAAGCCTGGAGAAGGCCCCCGACGATGTCCACCTTCTGGGGCGGCTGGCCGAGGTGCTTCTGGCCAGAGAGGAAAAGGAAGAACTCGAGAAGACCCTGCGCCGGGCCTTGGAGCTGGATCCCGCCTTTTCCTGGGCCGGGTGCATGTTGGCGGAGATTCTCTTGGAAAAAGGCGGGGAGGAAGAGGCGGTCTCCATCCTGGAAGGGCTCCTCTCCAAGGACCCCAAGGATTCCTACGCCTGGGGGCTCCTGGCCCGGGTGCGCCTGGACAGGGATCCCAGGGAAGCGGAAGAGCTGGCCCGGAAGGCCCTCGCCGGGGACGGAAGCAACGAGGAAGCCCGCAAGATTCTCGTATACGCCCTGGCCCGGCAGAAGCGGACCGCCGCGGCCCTGGCGGAAGCGAAGAAGGCCGCGGGCCTCTTCCCCGGCAGCCGCTGGCCCCTGACCTCCGCGGCCGCTCTTCTTTTGGACGAGCGTAGATACCTGGAAGCGGAAGACCTGGCCCGGGAGATTCTGGAGAAGGACCAGGGAGACCCGTCGGGCACGGTCTTTCTGGCCGACGCCCTCATGGGCCAGGGCTGGACGCGGGACGCCCTGGCGCTTCTGGAAGACGCCCATGAATCCCACCCCGAGGATCCGAGTCTCCTCGAGGCCCTGGGATTCGCCCACAAGAACCTGGGGCACCTGGACGAGGCGATCCGCTTCTTCCGCCTCTCCCTGGAAAAAGAACCCCGCAATCCCGAGCTGCGGCTTCTTTTGGCCACTTTGCTCCACCGCCGGAAGAAGAGCGCCCGGGAAGTCCGGGACCTCCTCGGGGAGGCCCTTCCTTTCCTCAAGGAAGACAAGGACCGGGCCGCCGCGGCGACCCTCCTGGAAGAAGCGGGGGCCCTCTCCGAGGCCGCCCGGGTCCTCACGGGCGCCGGCCGGCCCTCCCTGGGCGCCTGGGCCGCGGCCCTGCTGGCGGCGCAAAAGGATCTTTCCCAGGCCCGCCGGGTCCTGGAGGAGCTTCCCGGAGATTCCCCCTACACCCTCCTGGCCCGCGCCCTGCTGGTCCGGGCGGAAAGAAGAAGGGGATGGGTTCGGCTTCTCTGGAAGGCCTGCCGCAAGGGCCTGGCGCCGCCCCCGCCTCTCTGGTTCAGGCGCCGCGCGGGGATGGGGGCCCGGCTGATCCTCCGGCTCTTCCTTTTCCTCCAGGGAGTGGGCCTCTTCTTCTGGGGCATCTACTTCCGCCTTCGCCGGGCTGGAGGGGGGATCCTTTCCGGCCTATGATCCTTGGGATTCGGCATCGGGCCCTTTAAGGGCCCTTTCCGGGTTTCTTTCTATTCCCAGCGCGGAGATTCGAAAGGAGTGAGCCATGGTGAAGGTGGGTGTGTGCTTGTCTGGTTGCGGCGTCTTCGACGGATCGGAGATCACCGAGGCGGTCTGCACTCTCCTGGCCCTGGACCGGGCGGGGGCCCAGGTGGTGTGCATGGCTCCCGACATGGAGCTGGACGTGATCGATCACGTGACCCAGAAGGCCACGGGCGAGAAGCGAAACGTCCTGGTCGAGTCGGCCCGGATCGCCCGGGGAGAGATCGTGGACATCGCCAAGGTGAAGGCCTCGGACCTGGATGCTCTTATCTTTCCCGGCGGATTCGGAGCGGCCAAGAACCTCTGTGACTTCGCCGCGGCCGGCGCCGACGGGAAGATCCACCCCGAGGTTGCCCGGCTGGCCTGGGAGGTGCACCAGGCCGGCAAGCCCCTGGGCGCGATCTGCATCGCCCCGGCGCTCATGGCCCTCCTCTTCAAGGGCCGGGAGGAAGGTGTGAAGCTCACCATCGGGACGGACGAAGGAACGGCCAAGGTCCTGGAGAGCCTGGGGGCGGTCCACGAGAACCATGCGCCCGAAGAGATCTGCGTGGACGAGAAGCACAAGGTGGTGACCACCCCGGCCTACATGCTGGCCCAGGGACCCGCCCAGGTCTGGGCCGGGATCGAGCGCCTCGTCCAGGCCGTCCTCTCCATGGCGGGTTGAGGGCGTTGAAGGCCCTGGAAGCCGCCCGGACCCTCCGGGAGATGGCCCTCCTGGAGGAACTGGGCGGCGGAAATCCTTTTCGCTCCCGCGCGTATGAGAAGGCGGCCCGCCTCCTGGAGGGCCTGGGGGAGGAGACGGACCTGGCGGACCTCCTCAGGGAGGGGGAGATCGCCCGGGCC
>JALUZX010000865.1 GCA_027011425.1 Planctomycetota bacterium | reverse complement strand
CTGCAAAGGGAGACTCGAATTGCGGAGACGCATCTCTCGCAGCCGTGCCGGACAAGGGCGCACTGCCAGGGAACCCGGCGCGGATGGTGGTCCAGGAGCCTGACGCCCGCCAGGGCGGCCTTGCGGGGCGAACCCTCCCGCTCCAGGAGGCCCAGCCTCTGGAGGACCCGGTTCATGTCGTTCTGGAAGAGAAAGGGCGGGTAGTTCTCGGCGGCCAGGGAGACATAATGGACCATCCAGGGAGCCAGGTCGTCCAGGCTGGAGAGGAACTTGACCCGGTCCTCGTGTTCCATGCCGCGAAGTTCTTCCAGGTCCAGGAGATTGGTCTTCTTGTAGAGTTTGCCCAGGAAGGCGAGGACCTTCTTGCACCTTTCCAAGATGTTCTCCCCTCCCGAGGGGGCGCACCATTCCACCATCTCGGAAAGACTGGTCACCCGGGCCTCGTTCCAGTTGACCGTTTCTTCCCGGATTCTCCGGACCGATTCCAGGGCCCCCGGGGGATCCCCTCCTTCCTGGAGGATGAGGAAGAGGGCCGTCTCGAGAAGGGGAAGACCTTCCACAGGGCCGGGGGACCGGTAGAGTGCGGCCAGGGCGTCCAGGACCTCTTCCTGCCCGGGTTTCAAGGTCGGACCGGAAGGGGCGTTTTCCGCGGTCCCGGTCATTTGCCGGCGGCTCTCTTCTTTTCCAGTTTCTCCCGGGCCTTCTTCCCGCGCTGGACCCCCCGTTTGCGGGGTTTGCGGGCCTTGGATTTTGCGGGAATCTCGACGCCCAGGCGCTTGCAGAAACTCCGGACCGTCTCCGAGGGCCGGGCGCCCGTGCTCAGCCAGTAGGCGGTCCGTTCCTTGTTCAGGACCACCTGTTCTTCTTCCCTGGGGCTCAAGGGGTCGTAGTGGCCCAGGATCTCCAGGGCCTCCCCGCCGCGGGCGGTCCGGGCGTCGAAAACGCAGATCCTGTAATAGGGCCGGTTCCTTCGCCCGGTCCTCTTGAGTCTGATTCTTACTGACAAGGGTTTCCTCCGGTTCGGTTTCAGTTCCGCCGTCGGCGGATTCACTAGATTCCATGAAGAATGTTACGCGATCGAAAAAAGATCCAACCGGACCTCCATGCCGAGCGCAGGTTCAACGCCGCCTCTTTCCATGGGTCCGGAAGCCTTTCCTGGGCGGCCCCCCTTCGGCCAGGCCCTCCAGGGCCCGGGGGTCCATCTTGCCCACCTGCTTGAAGAGCTTGCCCGCCATCTTGAACTGTTTCAAAAGGTCGTGGACCGCCTGGACGTCGTTTCCCGATCCCCGGGCGATCCTTCTCCGCCTGCTCCCGTCGATGATCTCCGGCCTCTTCCGCTCCGCCGGGGTCATGGAGGTGAAGATGGCTTCGAGGCGCTTGAAATGCTTGTCCTCGAAGTCGAGCTGGTCCAGGAGCCCCCCCATTCCCGGGAGCATGCCCATGACTTTCTTGAGGGGGCCCAGTTTCTTGATCCACTGGAGTTGTTTGTAGAAATCCTCCAGGTTGAACCTCCCCTTGAGGAGCTTGGCCTGGGCCTTCTCCGCCTCCTCCCGGTCCACCACTTCCTGGGCCTTCTCCACCAGGCTGACCACGTCCCCCATGCCGAGAATGCGTCCGGCCATCCGTTCCGGGTGGAAGGGTTCCAGGTCGTCGGGTTTCTCCCCGACTCCCACAAGGAGGATGGGCCTGCCCGTCACGGCCTTGATGCTCATGGCCGCCCCGCCCCGGGCGTCGCCGTCGAGCTTGGTGAGGATAACCCCGGTCAGAGGGAGCCGCTCGTGGAAGGCCTTGGCCGACTGGACCGCGTCCTGGCCGGTCATGGCGTCGCTCACCAGGTAGATCGCGTGGGGCCGGACCTGGGCCTGGATCTCTTCCAGCTCGGCCATGAGTTCTTCGTCTACGTGCAACCGGCCCGCTGTGTCCAGGATGGCCACGTCGTGGCCCGCAGATCGGGCATGGCCCACGGCCCGCTTGCACAGCTCGGGAGGACGGGCCGTGGTGGGCTCGGTGTAGACCGGGATGTCCAGTTGTTTTCCCAGGGCCGCCAGCTGGTCCACGGCGGCCGGGCGCTGGAGGTCGGCCGCCACAAGGAGGGGGTTCTTCCTGTATTTCTTCCGCAGGAAGAGGGCCAGCTTGGCGCAGGTCGTGGTCTTTCCCGAGCCCTGGAGGCCCGCCAGGAGGTAGACGGTGAACCCCGAGGGAGAGAATGTGACGGGCGGTTCTTCCGGTCCCATCAGGGCCGTGAGTTCGTCGTGGAAGATCTTGATGAACTGCTGGCCCGGTTGGACGGATTTGAGGATCTCTTCGCCGAGAGCCCTCTCCTTGACCCTTTGGATGAAGTTGCGGGCGACCTTGAAATGTACGTCCGCCTCCAGGAGGGCCGCCCTTACGGCGCGGAGGCCCTCCTCCATGTTCTTCTCGGTGAGTTTCTTCTGGCCCTGGAAGACCGTGAAGGCCTTGCCCAGGGCTTGGGTCAGGGATTCGAACATCTGGGACGATCCGTTCCTTCCGCCCCTTTCGGGGTTCCTGGGAGCGGCGCATCATAGGGCCGCCCCCTTAGGGGTTGCAAGGCGCCCCGGCGGAAGAGGCCCTATTCCTGGACCCTTTCCACGTCGGCCCCGAGGGAGCGGAGTTTCTCTTCGATCCGCTCGTAGCCCCTGTCGATGTGGTAGACCCGGTCCACCAGGGTGATCCCCTCGGCCACCAGGCCCGCCAGGACCAGGGCGGCCGAGGCCCGGAGATCGGAAGCCATGACGGGGGCCCCGGAGAGGCGTTCCACCCCCTGGATCACGGCGCTGGCCCCCTCCCGGCGGATGAGGGCGCCCATGCGGGTCAACTCGGCGGCATGGATGAAACGCTCGGGGTAGATCCTTTCGGTCACCACGCTGATGCCGTCGGCCAGGGTGAGAAGGGCCATGAACTGGGCCTGCATGTCCGTTGGGAACCCCGGGTAAGGGTAGGTGGTGAGATCTAAGGGGCGGATCCTCCCTTCCCGGGGAAGGGTCCGGATGGAGTCCTCCCCAACCTCGATCCGGACTCCGGCGGCATCGAACCGGTCCAGGACGGCAGAGAGATGCTCCGGCCGCAGGCCCTCCACCAGGATCTCGGAGTTCGTGATGAGGCCGGCGATCACCAGGGTGGCCGCCTCGATCCGGTCGGGGATCACCTTCCAGGAGGCGCCCTTGAGTTCCTTCACTCCATGGACGCGCAGCAGATGGCTCCCCACTCCTTCGATTTCGGCGCCGCAGGCGATGAGGAAATGGCAGAGGTCCTGGACCTCGGGCTCCATGGCGGCCCCTTCGATGGTTGTGTCCCCCTTGGCCAGGACGGCGGCGCAGAGCACGTTGCAGGTCCCGAGCACGGTGCTCCCGAAGGATCCGCCCAGGTAGATCCTTCCCCCCACCGGTTCCCCTTCGGCCACCACGTAGCCCCCTTCCACCCGGATCCGGGCCCCCAGGGCCCTAAGGCCCTTCAAGTGGAGATCCACGGGGCGGTGGCCGATGTTGCAGCCCCCGGGAAGGGAGACCTTGGCGTAACCCCGGCGGGCCCACATGGGACCCAGGAGGTTGAAAGATGCGCGCATGGTGCGGACAAGCGAATAGGGCGCCGTGGAGGAACGGGGGTCGGAGACTTCCGCCCAGACCCGGCCCGAATGTTCCCTGTCGCATTTGACGCCAACGGTGGAGAGGATCCGCATCAGCGTCGCGATGTCGGATAGATGGGGCGCGTTGGTGATCTCCATCCTTCCATCCAGGAGGGGGGCCGCCGCCAGGATGGGGAGAACAGCGTTCTTGGCCCCCGAGACCCGCACGGTCCCGGAGAGCTTCTTTCCGCCTACGATCCTGAATTTATCCATATCACTTCCGTTCCAAGCCCAGTTGGGCGAGCCGGGTCTTTCTCACACTCTCTCTTTCCTCCAGGGGGGCGCCGGCCTGGAAACCCAGGTCACGGCCCGTGATCTCCAGGAGCACCTCGTCGGCCTCTTCCTGGACGAGAGGATTTTCGTGGAGGAGCAGGTCGCATACCTTGGGGGCCAGATCATCCAGGCGGAAACGCCAGCAAACCCGCAGGGAGAGAATCACCACGTCGGGGTCTTCCGAGGAGAGAAGGTGCTCGATCTTTTCCGCCAGGCCCGGGATGTCGCTGGAATGGCAGGCGCTGAAGGCCCAGGAGAGCCTCTCCTCGTTGCCGGTCATGCAGAGTTCGGAAATCAGCGTTCCCAGGGCCCGGCGGCCCTCCTCCCCCAGGTCCAGGAGACGCTCCACAGCCTGGACGTGGGCCGATACGTCCCCTGCGGCGGCCACCTGGAGCAAACGTTCCAGGGCCTTGGGATCCCGGGAGAGTTCCATGGGATCCTTGAAGATGACCTCGCTTCCCTCCACTCCCCCGTCCTCGAGGGGATCGAACTCGCGGATCAGGAAGGGGCCGCCTTCTTCTTTGGGAGCCTCCAGGATCAGGTCCCGCATTTGGGATGTGATCCAGCCCACGGCCCTACCGGCGATCTCCCGGGGGAAGAGGACGCCCCGGGCCCCCTCCTCATCCCCGACCTGCATACAAGGTATCCCCGCGCTTCGACAAGCACGCTCCACCCGTTCGGCCACGTGGGGCGCGCTGGTTGCCACGAAGAGGGCCTGTTCGGCCGGACCCTCCTCATCCTCCCGGGGCAGTTCCCCCACCAACTCCACTCCGCAGTCGGGGCAGACCTTCACCCCTTCCCGGAACTCTTCCCTGCACTTGGGACAGTAGGGCATGGATCCTTTCCTTCTCTTTTTTTCCTCGTATTCCCTTTCTCCCCCGCCTCCATCA
>JALUZX010000864.1 GCA_027011425.1 Planctomycetota bacterium | reverse complement strand
GTCTTCGGGCAAAAAAACAGGGAAATACCCAAGCCGGCCGTGCCTCCCGAGAGGAAACTACCTCTGACCCCGCCCGAAGACCTTATCGGAGGGGCCCAGCACCTGGCGGAGATGAGCGGGTTTCATCCCCCCGACTTCTCCCCTTCCGAGGAGAACCTCCTGGATGCCCTCTACCAGACCCAGCCAGCCATGGCCAACGCCGTGCGGGAGAGGGTGGAACAATCTCTGGAGAAGCTGGGCCTGGGAATCAAGGACATCCTCCGGGATCCGCCTCTCCTCTCCCCCGATCCCGCCGACCAGGTCCCTCTGGGAGGAGAGCCTCCCAGGTACGACATCGGCAAGGCATCCAATCTCCTCCTGGAATTCACCCGGTGCGAAAGCCTCCAGACCACCATCACCGTGCTCCTGGCGGCGGTACGCAAATACCTGGGCTTCGACCGGGCCTGGTTCCTCCGCTGGTCCGGCCCGGGAGGAAACGTCCGGTTCCGCATGGCCCAGGACCTGACCCCCCACCCCATCGCCCAGGACCAGGTGGCCCTCTCCAAGGAAGAGGCCGCCTGGATGGGGAACCTGGCCGAAAAGGGCCTTCCCGCCCTCCTGGACCGGACCCTCTTTCCCGGAAGCGCCCTCCTCGAGATGGTGGGATCCGACTCGGCCGTCCTGGCCCCCCTGGCCGCCTCGGGACCCACCCACGGGTTCCTCATGGCGGACAAGGGGCTCCAGGGCCGGCCCGTGACCCGGGCCCGCCTGGGGGACCTGAGATCCATTTGCGGCATGGCGGGTCTTCTCACGGAGAACCTCCTTGTCCAGCGGGTGGCCTGGCGCCACGGAACGGCGGCCAACATGGATCCTCTGACGGGGGTCTACAACCGGAGGGCGGGCCTGACCCGCCTGGCCCGTTACATGGAAAAATCCAAGCACACAGGGAAGGTCGTGACCCTGATCATGGCCGACGTTGACGATTTCAAGAAGGTCAACGACACCTGGGGCCACCAGGTGGGCGACCAGGTACTGAAGGCCGTAGCCAGGGCCCTCCTGGACAGGTTCGACGACATCGGCGTGGTGAGCCGGATCGGGGGAGAGGAATTCCTGGTGATCCTCCCCGAAAGGGCCCCGGAGGAAGTCATTCCCTACGTGGAAGAGGTGCGGCAGTCCGTGGAGAACGCCTCCGTTCCCATGGAAGAGGGAAAGGAAGTGAAAGTCACCATCTCGCTTGGCGTCACCATCACCCATCCCACCATGGACACCCCGGACAAGGCCCTCCACCGCGCGGACCAGGCTCTCTACGCATCCAAGCAAATGGGCAAGAATCGTTTCTCCGTGGATCCCGGAGACTGGGAGGAATGAACCAGAAGGGTAGGTCCCCGGCGAGGAAAGGGGTTGCCCCCAACCCGGGGCCATGCCTTACTAAATGACAGATGCGACAAAAGTCTTGTCAAGTTCGTGACGCGGTGGGTGCGTCGAAACCGGCCCCCCGACGTCACGAGTCCGGATCTCCGATCCGGCCTCGCTCCGGCGGGGGCTTCACAACATCGGTGACTTGGGGAAGGCCACGATTTTTCGAGGATTTTCGAAGGTCCTGGACTTTTGTCGTAACCGTCACTAAATCCATCCCTGGAACCATTCTCTTGGAGGAAACGCCTCTTGGAGACAGAAGAAGAGGATAGCGGCCCTCATCCCGCGGGCATGCCCGCCTTGCTCCTGTTGGCCGGTCCCGCCGTCCGGGAGACCTCCCCCTGGGCCTTCCTGGTCCTGGCGGCGGGAATCGTCCTGGCCCTTTTCGGAGCCTACCTGCAGACATCCTTGTCCCGGGTCTCCCGCCCCAAACTCTTCGGGCGGATCGAGGACGAGGAAAAGAAGAAGAAGATGGAGGCCCTCCTGGCCGACCCGGAGGAGCCGGCTGCCCTGGCCGCCCTGCTCAAGCTCCTGGGCCTGGCGGGGATCCTCGTGGGCTTCCTCGAGCTGGACGGCTCTTCCACGGCGAGCCTCTTCCTTTGGGGAACTGCCCTCTTTCTCCTGTCCTTCTTCCTCGTAGAGGTCCTTCCCCTGGCCGTGGCCCGCCGGAAGCCCGAAGGTCTGATTCTCTGGGCCCTCCCCATTCTGTCCCCGGCCATGGCCCTCCTCCGCCCCTTGCTCAGGCCCTTCCTCAAGGCCCGGGTGATCCTGCTCCGGGCCATGGGTCTCCCCACGGAGGAAGAACTCCCCGCCCAGGGCCTGGCCGAGGAGATCCTGGCCGCCGTGGAGGACCAGGAGACGCCCAAGCACCTGGACCCGGACGAAAAGGAGTGGATCGAGAACATCGTGGACTTCAAGGACATGACCGCCTCGGCGGTGATGACCCCGAGAACGGACATGGTCTGCCTGGAAGTCCAAACCCCCCTCTCCGAGGCCCTGGCCCTGGCCACCAAGGAAGGCCATTCCCGCCTCCCCGTCTACAAGGAGAGGCTCGACGTGATCGTGGGGATCTTCTACGTCAAGGACATCCTCCCCCACGTCCTCTCCAAGGAGGACTTCCTGGAAACGGTTCCCCTCGAAAAGCTCATGCGCAAGCCTTTTTTCATCCCGGAGACCAAGAAGATCCCCGATCTCCTCCGGGAGTTCCGGACCCGCCGCCTGCACATGGCCATCGTCCTGGACGAATACGGAGGGACCGCCGGCCTGGTGACGATCGAGGACATCCTGGAGGAAATCGTCGGGGAGATCGAGGACGAGTTCGACACCGGGGAGGAAGAACTCTTCAGGATCCTGGAAAAAGGCAAGAAAGCCGACGTGGACGCCCGGGCCCACGTCCGCGAGGTCAATGAAATCCTTGGGACCGAGATCCCGGAGGACGAGGACTACGAGACCATCGGGGGATTCGTCTGCTCCACCCTGGGCAGGATCCCCACCAAGGACGAGACCTTCGAGAAAGACGGAATCCGCTTCAAAGTTCTCGATGCGGGGGAGAGGAGCGTTGGCAAGCTCCAGATCGAAGTCCTGGAGAAGGAGCCCGACCACCAGGAACAGGGCGATTGAAAGGCGCCGGTCCGCATTGGCCCGCATGACCACGCCGGCGATCGTGATGCGCAAGCTGGATTTCCGCGAAACCAGCCTTCTGGTATGGCTCTTCACCCGGGAAGCGGGGAGGTTCACCGTCCTGGCCAAGGGCGCCTACCGGCCCCGCTCGCCCTTTTTGGGGGCCCTGGACCTCTTCATCCACCTGGAGGCGGACCTGGTCTTGAAGCCTGGCAGGGAGATCCAGGTCCTCGCGGGGGCCCGGGTGGAAAACGCCCACCGGGGGCTCTCCCGGCATCCCCTCAGGCTCGCCGGCGCTTCCTGCCTGGTGGAGGAGGCCCTCCGGGCGCTTCCCGAAGGAAGGAAGGACCCGGGCCTTTTCGACCTCCTGGCGGCGGGACTCATTCTGATGGAAAAGTTTCCCCTTGAGCGGATCCAGTTGGCGAGGCGGGCTTGGGAAACCCGCTTCCTGGACCTCCTGGGGCTGGGATTCTCCCTGGAGAGGTGCGCCGCCTGCGGGAGGCCCCTGCCCCCGGGGGTGGAGGAGTTCTTCTTTTCCTCCCAGGCGGGCGGATGCCTCTGTCCGGAACATGCCGGAGGCAACCGGCCCCGGAAGGTGCATCGGGGGGTCCTGGCCTTGTTTCGGGCCTTCCGCACGGCCCGGGCCCCCCAGCTCGCGGCCCTCCCTGTGGCCCGGGAAGATTTCCGGACCGCCTCGGAACTCCTGGACCAGGCCCTGGAAGACCGGCTGGAGGCCCGCCTCCTCTCGGCGCCCGTGCTGGGATCCCTTTCCCTTCGTTGAACTTCCCGTGCCCAGGCCCCACAATCCCAGGGAGATTGGCCCGGATTGGCCTGATTTCTTCATGAATCATCCGGGGTAGAGGTTTTCCTTATGCATCCACCAGGATCCAAAACCGGACCGGTCCCCTCCTTCGCCCCGGCGGCGGTCCTGGCGGCGGCCGCCCTCCTGGCGGGATGCGCCGGGCCGCCCGTGGCCCTCCCCTCCAACCGGGCCGGCGAAATCCTGGTCCGGGCCGAACGGGCCTTGGAAGCGGGAAAGATCGAACGGGCCGGCCGGATCCTGGAGGCCCTGCGCAAACGCAAGCTTGCCCCCCGGGACGAGGAGAAATACCTCTTTCTCCAGGCCCGGTACCACTACCGCCGGGGGGAGCCCTGGAAGGCCTTCCTGAAGCTGGAAGCCCTGGCTTCCCGGTTTCCCGTCACGGGCTACGCCCCGCAAGCGGCCTGGATGGAGTTCCAGATCGGGAAGTATCTCCTTCACGCCCGCGGGGGCTTCCTGGGGATCTTCTCCCAGAAGTCCTACGGGATCCGGGTCCTCAAGCACCTGGTGATCAACTGGCCCCAGCAGGTGGAGCCGGGCAACCCCAAGAACGTCCTGGCCGACGACGCCGAGGCCCTTCTGGGGGAGGACCTCTGGAAAAACCGGGACTGGGAGGGCGCGGTGGCCCGGTATTCCCAGCTCGTCCAGGACTATCCCGACAGCGAATGGGCGCCCCTGGCCTATTTCCGGATCGCCATGGCCTGGTTCCACCAGGTGGAAGGTCCCAGGTACGACCTGGGCATCATGAAGAGGGCCGAAAGAGAACTCTCTCTCTTCCTGAAGCGAAAGGGCGGAACCCCCAAGCAGAAGGAGACCGCCCGGAAGGCCCTGGCCCGCCTCCACGAATGGATGGCCCGCCGGGCCTACAGGACCGCCCATTACTACATGACCGTGGGCAGCCCCGTGGGGGCCTGGATCTACTTGAAAGAACTGGTAGACCAGTATCCCGGGACCCAGGCGGCCCGGGAGGGGAAAAAGGAGCTTCCCATGTG
>JALUZX010000863.1 GCA_027011425.1 Planctomycetota bacterium | reverse complement strand
GGCCAGGAGGGTGAGGGCGTCGTCAAGGGTGGGTTTCCAGTAGTCCTCCTTCTTCATTCCCTTGTCGTATTCCCTGCGGAAGGCGCTTTCCTTCTCCTGGACGAGGATCCCCGTGTTCAGCATGCACATGGGGTGGCTGTCCTTGGGCATGGCCTCCAGGACGTCGTATACGTACTTGGGCAACTGGGCCCTCTTGTCCATCTCCTTCTGGTAGTTCTTGACGATGTCGGAGTTCAGGTCGTGGATCTCCCCCGTAAGAAGGAGGAGAAAGGTCTGTTCGGGCCAGAGATTTTCGATGTCGCTGAGGTGGTGCCCCCGGATGAAGAGGCCCTTGTCCGGTTCCACCACGGACGTGTCGCAGACCATGCACTTGAGGCCGCGCATCCCGCCGAAGGCCATCTTGACCGTGGCCTCGCTGATGACCTTGTCCCCTTTTTCCTTGAGGAGGCGGCCCCTTTCGGCCCGCCACTGGGGAATGATCTCCTGGAGCTTTTCGAAGATGTCAGCCATCGTTTCCTCCTGTCCTGTCAACCGGGTTTTTTAGAGAGAAAGGGAGAAAAGGGTCCAAAGTACGCCTGCAACCGGCCCATGGAATCGCCTTTCCCACTTATAAGGACTCGGGTGGTCAAAATATTTCCTCCCCGGGGGGAAGGAAATGGAAAAAATTTAGAAAAAAGTTAATCTTTCCCTCCCGGCTTCAGCCTTGGGCAGGAAGCCGCCCTGGGGGAAAATCCCAAGGTCGGCGGGGACGGAATGAAAGGGTGGTCCCCGCCGCCGGTTTTCCTAAGCAGGGGCCTCTACCCGGATGATTCCCGGATCATTCGGTCCCGGTTTCGTGGTCCTGTCGCCCCCCGGCCCGGCCCGGCGGGGCGGGTTTCCAGGTTTCAAGAATCCGCCGCGGGCGGAAAAGGAGTGAGCGTCATGGCACGGAAGAAGATCGCCTTGATCGGGGCAGGGAACATCGGGGGCCAGTTGGCCTACCTGATCGCTTCCAGGGAACTGGGCGACGTCGTTCTCCTGGACATCCCGGCCAAAGAAGGGGTGGCCAAGGGCAAGGCCCTGGACATCATGCAAAACGGCGGAGTGGACGACTTCGATTGCAAGATCGTGGGGACGGGGGACTGGAAGGACGCCGAGGGAGCGGACCTTCTGATCATCACCGCCGGCATCCCCAGGAAACCCGGCCAGGACAGGGAGGACCTGATCGGCGTCAATCTTCCCATCATCCGGAACGTGGCGGAGAACGCCAAGAAACACACCCCCAACGCCATGGCCATCGTGGTGGCGAATCCTTTGGACGCCATGGTCTATGAATTCAAGAAGGTCACCGGTTGGCCCCGCAACCGGGTCATGGGAATGGCCGGAATCCTGGACACTTCCCGGTTCTCCTTCTTCCTGGCCGAGGCGGCGGAGGTTTCGGTGAAAGACGTGCGGACCACGGTGCTTGGAGGCCACGGCGACCAGATGGTCCCTCTGATCAGCTACTCCACGATCAACGGCATTCCCATCACGGAATTCCTTCCCAAGGAGACCATCGACTCCATCGTGGCCCGGACCCGCAAGGGTGGCGGCGAGATCGTGAAGCTCATGGGAACCAGCGCCTGGTTCGCCCCGGCCGCGGCGGCCATCCAGATGGCCACGGCCATCTTCAACGACTCCAAGCGCGTCCTTCCTTGCGCGGCCTTCCTGGAAGGGGAATACGGCTACGAAGGCATCTTCATGGGCGTCCCTGTGGTGCTGGGGAAAGATGGGGTGGAGAAGGTCGTGGAGATCCCCCTTTCTCCCGAGGAGAAAGAGGCCCTGGCCAAGAGCGCCGCGGCGGTCAAGAGCGTGGTCGAGATCTGCGACCGGACCTGAGGCTTTCCTTTTCCTTCCGCCGGGGGAGGACTTCTCCCCCGGCGGGAGGGATTTCTACGTGCTTCGGAGTTCCTTCAGCGCCTGGAGGACCTCCTCCACGTGGCCCTGGACCTTCACCTTGGGCCAGCGGCGGGCCACTTTGCCTTCCGGGTCCACCAGAACGGTGCTCCGAATCACGCCTTCGTATTCCCTGCCGGCCATCTTCTTCTTCCCCCAGGCCCCGTAGGCCTGGATGGTCTTCTTCTCCGGGTCGCTGAGCAGGAGGACCTTCAGCCCGTGCTTTTCCCGGAACCTGGCGTGGCTGGCCGCCGAGTCGGGACTCACCCCGGCCACCAGGGCCCCGAGTCTCTTGAATTTTGCCAGGGCCTCGGTGAATTCCTTGGCCTCCCGGGTGCAGCCGCTGGTGTTGTCCTTGGGGTAGAAGTAGAGGACCAGCCATTTGCCCTGGAAATCCGAGAGGCCCCACTTCTTTCCCTGGTCGTCCTGGAGGGAGAACCTGGGAGCCTTGTTGCCTGGTTTCAGTTCCGCCATGGGTCACCTCCTGGAAAGGGACGTCCTTCTCCTGGACATCGCAAGACTGATTCTGGGACAGGGGGGGGGCTGGATCCAGGGCGGCTTTTGTGTGCTCCAACCCCCGGCGGGACGGGAGGTTCCGTCCATGGGGGGAAAAGAGAGGGCCTTCCCTTGCCCTGGAGGGGGAAAGAGCCGAAAAAAAACTGAAGTTGAGGGTAGGAATGGTTGGGGCCGGGGCCTATGAAAGGATCTGCGTGTTAGGTTTGTTTCGGGTGGGGCGAGGCCCCCTGATCCCCAAGAGCCGCTGAGATGTCCGAACCTGAGAGCAGGTTTCCCTTGGATGGTTGGAGACAGAAGTTCATGAGCTTTTCCGATATCCTCGTTCCCCTTGGAATCGTGGTCCTCTGGTTTCTCCTGCAGGCTGTGATTCTTCCCAAGGCCGGGGTGCCTACCTGAGCTTCCGGGTATGGTTCCGCGTGCGGGACCCAGGACAAATTCCTCGATCCTGAGACCCTTCCCGGAAACGGCGAGGAGGAGGTCCTTCCTCCCGGAGAAGAAAAGGGTGGGGAACTGAAGGAGGGTCAGAACCCGAAAGACAAGGTTTTGAAAAAGCAGGGCTGAGTTCCTCCTCGGCCCTTCGGGAGGCCGGCCATGAACCAGGAGGACAGGCGTTTTCATCTCCTCTACGGGGGGCTTCTTGTCTGCTCTTTCCTGGTGGATCCTTTCTTCCAGTCTTTCCTGGGGCATTCCTGGCACTCTCCCAGGCTCACGATCTACCCCGCGGCAGTGGCTTTGATCTGGATGGCCAACTGGACCCGGCGCCGCCTGGACCTGGAAGAGAAGAAGCGCAAGGCCCTGGAGATCCGCCTGAAGCGGCTGGAGGAGAAGGAAAAGGTGCGGGAGCGCCGGGAAGCCTTGGAAGGAGGGCCTTCCCCCCGGGGGGAACGTCCCATTTGAGTCCACCAGGGCCTCTGGAAAAGGCGTGGTCCCACCGGTTCGCCCCGGGAAAAGCCGAAAAGAGGGGGGGAGGGAAAGGGCGATGTCCACGGGGAAACGGGCCGGTCTTGTCGTTCTTCTGTCGTTTCTGGGAGCCGGAGTCTCTCTCCGGGCCCAGGCTCCGGCGGGGTTGGAGAAGACCCTCCAGAGGGGACTTGCCTGCTGGAAGAGGGGGGATGCCCTGGAGGCCATGGGCTGGTTCGGCCGGGCCCTCGGGAAAGCACCCAGGGTCCCTTCGATCCGCCGGGCCTTCGAGAAGGCCGCTGTCCGGGCCCTGGAACAGGCCCTGGAGAGGGGCGAGAAGGATCGGGCCCGCCGGATCTGCAGGAGCGCCCTGGCCCGGCTCGGGGACTCTCCCTACTTCGGGACCTGGCTGGGCCGCCTCCTGGTGGAGGAGGAACGCTGGGACCAGGCCCGGGAGATCCTGGAGAGAACGGGCCGGCTCGAGGGGGGACAATACGCCCTCCTGGAACTGGCCCGGCTCCTCCGCCGCCGGGGCCGCCTGGAGGAGGGAGCCAAGGTCCTGGAAGATGCCCTGCCCCGGTTTTCCGGCGACCTCAGGAGTTCTCTCTCCTCCTGGGTCCGGCTCTGGCGGGTGGACGCAGGGATCCGGAGGAACAAGACCAGGGGCCGATACTCTGGAGGGGAAATCTTCCTTCCCTCCACTCTCTCTCATTCCACCCGGCGTTTCCTGTGCATCCTGGCGGGACGGGCCCTCTCGGAGGCGGCGGCCGCCACGGGACTGCCTTCCCGGGGAAGGGTGGAGGTCGTCTTCTCCACGCCGGAGGAATTGAAGAGGGCCGGCGGGCCCTCCTGGGCGGGAGGCCTTTTCAAAGACGGCGTGGTCCGCGTGGTCTACAGTCCGGGCGTAAGGGAGTCCTTGGCATCCACCCTCCGCCACGAGTTCGGCCACGCACTCCTCTCCGCCCTGGCCCCGGGCCTGCCCGGCTGGCTCCAGGAGGGGGTGGCCCAGGTGGCGGAGAAAAAGGATCCCGCCCTGGCCCTGGCCTTTCTCCGCAGTCTCCCCGGAACCCTCCTGCCCGGATCCGCCCTGGAGACAGGCTTCACATGGATGCAGGATTCCAGGCTTGCCGGGGCGGCCTATGCCGAAAGCTACCTCCTGGTCCTCTACCTCTTCCAGACCCGGCCCGGGGGGAGGGCGGCCCTTTACAAGGCCCTGGCCGAGAGCGGTTCCCGGCCCGGCCGGGCCCTCCGGGCCTGGATGGGCAGCGGCCTGGACGGGGCCCTCCTGTCCATGGCGCGGCGCTTCCGCCTGAAATCTCCCTTCCGGTCTGCTCCGCCCCGGAAGTGACCTTTCTCCCCCCCAGGGGGACGAGAAGGGAGGCCGGGAAGTTTTTCCGGCGAAGGGAGGGCTATGAAAGACGGAACCGCGAAATCTTGTCCAGGGAAGGCGACCAGGCCTTCTCTGAGGGAAAAACTCCTCCTGTGGGGAGAGGAGACC
>JALUZX010000862.1 GCA_027011425.1 Planctomycetota bacterium | reverse complement strand
CGGCCGAGGCATTGAAACTCTCCTGGGAAAGGGACCGGATGGCCCTGGAAAGGGGAGCCCGGAGGGCATCCACGATTCTCCGGGCTCCCCTTTCCAGGGCCATCCGGTCCCTTTCCCAGGAGAGTTTCAATGCCTCGGCCGTCTCAAGGAGGCCGGGAGCCCCGGGGCGCCCCCTTTTGGGAAGATAGAGGGCGGCATGAATCGGTTCCCCCCGGGGAGTCAAGAAGAGGTTCAAGGGCCATCCTCCGGCCCCCGCCAGGAGCCGGCAGGCTCCCATGTAGACTTCGTCCAGGTCGGGTCTCTCCTCCCGGTCCACCTTGATGCAAACGAATTCGGTGTTGAGGAAGTCCCCCACCAGGGGGTCCATGAAGGACTCCCTCTCCATGACATGGCACCACCGGCAGGAGGAATACCCGATGGAAAGAAAGATGGGTTTTTCCTCCCTACGGGCCTTTTCGAAGGCCTCATCCCCCCAGGGGTACCAGTCCACGCGGTCCCGGGCGTGCTGGAGTAGGTAGGGACTCCTTTCCTGGCGAAGCCTGTTGCCCTCCCGGCGGGAGGGGCAGGCCCCATCACCCTTCACGGCATCCCTGCCCTGGCCCATGGGTCGATCTCCGAAAAATACGATCTTTCTTTCCAAAACCTTCCGGGACCCCGCCCGGCCCTACCCGAATAGGACAAGAGAACCCCGACTTCACCCCGCCCGTGGAAAAAAAACTCCTCCCCGCCGGATCCACAGGCCCCCGGGAAGCCGCATGAAAAGGGATTCCACCGGACAACCCTGCTGTATTGGGGGCCCCTTCCCCTTTCCCTCAGCTTCCCAGGAAGGTTTCCCGGACAACTTCCTCCACCGTAGTGACCCCGTCGTAGATGGCCTGGAGGCCCGATTCCCGGAGAGTCCGCATCCCTTGGGCCCGGGCCGCGTCCCGGAGCCTTCCCAGGGGAGCCTGGTCCAGGATGAGCTGGCGGAGGGACTCGGTGAGGAGCATGATTTCGAAAAGGGCCGTTCTTCCCCTGTATCCCGTGTGGTGGCACTTCGCGCACCCTTTCCCGAAATAGAAGGGCCTCCCGCCCACGGCATCGGGGGTGAGTTCGAGTTCGGCCAGGACCTCGGGCCCCGGGGTGTATTCCTGCCGGCATTCCCGGCAGATCTTACGGACGAGCCTCTGGGCGATCACGGCCTGGAGGGTCGCCGTGATCAGGTAGGGCTCCACGCCGATGTCGATCAACCGGGTCACCGCCGAGGGGGCGTCGTTGGTGTGGAGGGTGGAGAAGACCACGTGCCCCGTAAGGGCGGCCTCCACGGCGGTCTGGGCCGTTTCCAGGTCCCTGATCTCCCCGACCAGGATCTTGTCCGGATCCTGCCTGAGGATGGTTCGAAGCACCTTGGCGTAGGTGACGCCGATCTCTTCGTTCACGGGCACCTGGATGATCCCGTCCAGGTCGTATTCCACCGGGTCCTCGGTGGTGATGATCTTCACCCCTTCCCGGTTGGCCTTGTTGAGGGCGGCATACAGGGTGGTGGTCTTCCCCGATCCGGTGGGACCGGTGACCAGGATGATCCCGTGGGGAAGCTCGATGAGGCCCTCGATCATTTGAAGTTCCCTGGGCCTGAGGCCCAGGTTGTCCAGGTCCAGGGAGACCACGGACCGATCCAGCACCCGAAGCACGCAGGATTCGCCGAACATGGTCGGCAAGGTGGAGACGCGCAGGTCCACGGATCGCCCCGCCAGGCTGACCTGGATCCTGCCGTCCTGGGGAAACCGGGTTTCCGCAATGTCCAGGTTGGCCAGGACCTTGACCCGTGAGATCAGAGGAACCGCAAGGTGGGGAGGAGGGGCCTCCATCTCGTAGAGGACCCCGTCCACCCGGTAACGGACCTTGAAATCCTTTTCGAAGGGCTCCAGGTGGATGTCCGATGCCTTGTCCTGGATGGCCTGGAGGAGGATGTAGTTGAGGAGTTTCACCACCGGCCCCGACTGGGCCGCCGCGAGAGGGTCGCTGGTATCCAGGTCCAGGGCCCCTTTCTTGATCTCCTCCATCAGGCCCTTGGCGGGCTTTTCCTCAAGGACACGTTCTTCCGGATATTCCCTGCGGATGGCATCCTTCAGGGCCTGGGGTTCGGCCACAACCCCCTGGACATGGAGGCCCGTTGTGAAGGCAAGATCGTCCAGGACGGACTGGTTGGCCGGGTCGGCCAGGGCCACGACAAGGGTTTCGCCCTTCTTCTCCACGGGGAGGACCTGGAAGACCCGGGCCGTGGAAGGGTCGACCTGGCTCAGGACCTCCTGGGAGGGGCTGACTTCGCCCAGGTCGAGGTAATCCAGGCCCGCCTGGGCGGCGAGCCCCCGGGCAAGCCCCCTGCTGTCCAGGGTTCCCTGCCGCACCAGGATCTCGCCCAGGAGCCCTCCCTCCCGGGCCTGGACGGCCAGGGCCTCCTGGATATGGGCCTCCGTGACCAGGCCCAGGGACTTCAGCACCTGTCCGAGGAGCTTTCTAGGCGCCACGTCCGTCCTCCCCGGGCGCTCTCACGAAACACCCCCGAGTTTGAGCGCCATGGCCCGGGGGTCCTGGCACTTGTCCATGGCCGTGGCCCGGTCGATCTTCCCCGCCCGGTAGAGACTGTGGAGAAAATCGTCCAGGAGAATCATTCCCTCCTTCTTTCCCGTCTGGATCACCGAGGGGATCTTGAAGGTCTCCCCCTTGCGGATGTGGTTCTCCACGGCGGGAGTCATGATCATGATCTCGAAGGCGGCCACCAGGCCCTCCTTGTCGGTCCGGGGCATGAGCACCTGGGAGATCACGGCCAGGATGGAAACCGAGAGCTGGGAGCGGATCTGCTCCTGCTGGTCCGTGGGATACTGATCGATGATCCGGTCTACCGTGCGCGCAGACCCGGTGGTGTGCAGGGTTCCCAGGACGAGGTGACCCGTCTCCGCGGCTGTGATGGCCGCCGAGGTGGTCTCCAGGTCCCTCATCTCCCCGAGCATGATCACGTCCGGATCCATCCGGAGCACCCTCCGCATGGCCTCGGCGAAGGTGGAAACGTCCACGCCGATCTCCCTCTGGGTGACCTGGCTCAACTTGTGTTCATGGTAGAACTCGATGGGGTCCTCGATGGTCACGATGTGCTTGTCCATGGTGGAATTGATGTGGTCCACCATGGTGGCAAGGGTGGTGGTCTTCCCCGAGCCCGTGGGCCCCGTCACCAGGATCAACCCCCGGGGCCTGCCCAGGAGGTTCTTCACGTTTTCCGGAAGGCCGATCTCCTCGAAGGACATGAGCCTCGTGGGAATGAGCCGCATGGCGGCCCCCCAGCACCCCTTCTGCCGGAAGATGCTCACCCTGAAACGGGCCTTGTCCTTGAAAGGATACCCGAAATCGGAGGTCCCCACCTCCTCGATTTCCTTGAGGGCCCTCTCGGGAGCGAACTGCCGGATCAGGCGCTCCGTGTCCTCCGGGGCCAGGGGAGGAAGTTCCGGGATGGGATAGAGGTGACCGTGGACGCGGACCACCGGGGCCCTGCCCACGCCGATATGAAGGTCCGACCCGTTCTTCCGGACCACGTGTTCCATCATTTCGAAGATGTCCATCTCTGACCTCTTTCCGGGATCTCTTTCAGGCCTGGACCGTCACGCGAAGCACCTCGGCGATACTGGTTTCCCCGGACAGGACCTTCCGGGCGCCGTCCTTGAGGAGGGTGTTCATTCCCCCGGAGGTGACGGCATACCGGGCCAGTTTGTATGTGGGTTCCTTGCGGAAGACCATCTCCCTTAGGGTTCCGTCCATCTCCATGAGTTCGAAGATGCCCTTCCTCCCCTTGTAGCCCGTGCCCTCGCAGGCCGGGCACCCCACAGGCCTGTAGACCGCCGCCCCCCCGCCCTCCGCCGGGGTGAGCCCGATGCTCTCCAGTTCCGAAGGAACCGGGTCGTAGGCCTCCTTGCACTTGGGACAAAGGGTCCGGACCAGCCGCTGGGCCATGACGGCCTGGACGGAGGCGGCCACAAGAAAGGGCTTGATCCCCATGTCGATGAGCCGGGTCAGGGCCGAGGGCGCGTCGTTGGTGTGAAGGGTGGAGAAGACCAGGTGCCCCGTCAAGGCGGCCTGGACGGCGATCTCGGCCGTTTCCTTGTCCCTGATCTCCCCCACCAGGATGATGTTGGGGGCCTGGCGAAGCATGGAGCGGAGGATCTTGGCGAAGGTAAGGCCGATGTTGTGCCGGACCTGGCACTGATTGATTCCAGGAATGTGATATTCGATGGGGTCCTCGGCTGTGATGATCTTCACGTCGGGCCGGTTGAGTTCACTCAGGGCCGCATACAGGGTGGTGGTCTTCCCCGACCCGGTGGGCCCCGTGACCAGAAAGATCCCGTTCGGCCGTTTGATGATCCGCCGGAACCAGACGTAATCGTCCGGATGGAACCCCAGGGCTTCCAGTGAAAGAAGATTCGCTTCCCTGTCCAGGAGACGCATGACGACGGTCTCCCCGTGGTTGGTGGGAAGGACGGAGGTCCTCACGTCGATGGGCCTGCCCTCCACGTGCACCAGGATCCTCCCGTCCTGAGGCTTCCTTTTCTCGGCGATGTCCAGGCCCGCCATGATCTTCAGCCTGGAGACCAGTGGGCCGTGGAGGTGGGACGGGTGTTCGGCAACGGTCCGAAGGACCCCGTCTATCCTATACCGGACCCTGAGCCTGTCCTCGAAGGGCTCCACGTGTATATCGCTGGCCCTCATCTTGAGGGCCTCCTCGAACGTGTTTTCCACGAGCCGGATGATGGGGGCGTCCGCCTCGTCCGGGGCCGCGGCCCCGCGCCCCCGGACCCCGGTCCCTCC
>JALUZX010000861.1 GCA_027011425.1 Planctomycetota bacterium | reverse complement strand
AGATGGGGGGGCGAACGTCGGACAAGGAAGGATCCTGGAGTTTTCGAAGGATCCGAGGGTCGTGGGTGATCCCAGCACGACCGTCGGGGCGTCGCTTCGCTCCGCCCCTCGGGCGGCCCTCCGTTTTGATGGGGGAGGGGGAAGGCGGGTCAAAAGAGGTAGCTGCCCCCCAGGATGGCCCGTTCCAGGAGTTCCCCCGCCGGGGCGATCTCCTCGGGGCTCTCCGCCTCGGAGAGGGCCACGCAGGCCCGGTAGATGGCGGTGCTCCGGATGGCCCACTCCACGCGGGCCCGCTCAGAGGCGCCCATGGTTGCGCAATACCTCTGGTAGAGCTGGTCCCTGTATTCCTTGCCCCTGGTGGTTCCTACCCAGAACCAGGAAAAATCGTGGTCCGGGTTGCCCCAGCCCACGCGCCGGAAGTCCTGGAGGTAGATCCGGCCGTCCTCGTCCAGGAGGAGGCTGTCTTCCTGGAAATCGCCGGAGACCAGCACCGGGTCCTGGGAGTCGGTCCATTCCCGGGCTTCGTTGAGGGTCCTCACCAGAAGGTCCCAAGCCTTGGGCCCGACCTTGGGCTCCACTTGCTCCCGCATCTTGAAGATGGCCTCCCGGTGGGCGTAAGGGTCCCACCTCTCCAGGGTCAGCCCCCGGCGCCCCTGGGTCAGCCTCAATGGGATGCGCTGGATGGAGCCGATGGCGTCCAGGAGCCAGTCGGGCCGGGGCGTTTCCTCCCGGGCCGTGCGAAGCCCCGGAATCCCTTCCAGGAGGACCCACCGGGGCGGGTCGGCCTGGTCGGTGATCACCAGGCGGGGGACGTTGAGGAAGATCCGGTCCCGGTCCACTACGTCCAGGAAGCGGTAGAAGGCGGCCTCCCGCCTCCGGCAGTCTCCCTCCGGGTCCAGGCCGGGCTCGAAGAGTCCCACAGGGCAGGAGAGGTAGAACTTGAACAGGAAGGGGCGGCCGTCCCGCCCCCGGGCGGGCAGGAAAAGGGCGTCGTGGGATTGAAAAGGCTGGGCCTGGAGGGGCTCCAGCCCGAGTTCATCCAGGCATTCCAGCACCTGGGCCGTCTCGGGAGAGGCGGGTTTTTTGGTGGGCCTGGCGGGCCCCTGCACTCCCGGCCCGGCGGCTCCCGCCTTTTTGCCCCATGATCCTTCCATCACGCTCCTCCAGACGCGTCTCGACCGATCCCGCTTTCCATCCTCCGGGCCTTGCCTTCGTCCCCCCTGAAACGGGGGGGAGGGGGGTCCGGGTTTCCTGATACGGCGAAAACCGGTGGTCCGGGAGGAGGCCAGGGGAAAAAAGGAGCCCGGATTCCATGGGGATCCCCCCCCGGTCGAGCCGTCTCCGGTCTATTCTTCGGCTCGGCGGCCCGGGGGGATGAACGGGGAAGCTAGACCTTTTCTCTTCCCAGGCGGAAGGCCTTGAGGTTGATCTCCTGGGTCCCTTTGGGCACCCGGTTGAGGATGGCGTTCTCCGCGGCTTCCTGGCTCACCACGCCGGTGATCTTGGTGATCACCCCCAGGGCCACCATGTTGGCCACGATGCTCTTGCCCACCTCCTCCCGGGCCGTCCGCAGAATGGGGACCTTGACGACCTTGAAATCGCCCTCGGGGACGTCGTGGACGGAGTCGCTGTCCACCACCAGCACCCCGCCGGGCTTGAGGTTGCCGATATATTTGTCCACCGACTCCTGGGTGAGGGCCAGGAGGATGTCCAGGTTCATGGCCTTGGGATAGTCGATCTCTCCGTCGGAGATGATCACGTCCGAGCGGCTGGCGCCGCCCCGGGCCTCGGGACCGTAGGACTGGCTTTGGGTGGCGTTCTTGCCGTCGTAGAGGGCGGCCGCCTCGGCCAGGATCTTTCCCGCCAGGACCAGGCCCTGGCCGCCCTCTCCACTCAGGCGGATTTCGTAGCGCTCTGTCATGGGTGGATCCCTTTCAGCTTCCCTGGACTTTCTCGCAGAGTTTGAGATACTGTTCCACGTATTCCGGGCGGTCGGTGTCGGCAAGGACGCCCGTTGTGAACTTGCCCTTCAACTCCTCCGGGGTCATGTCCTTGGCCTTGGAGAAGGGAACGGCCCCCTTCTTCATGAACTCCATCAGCTCGAAAGGTTGGGGGATCTTGTTGCGCCTGCCGAAGGCGATGGGGCACTGGCTCAGGACCTCCACCAGGGAGAAGCCCTTCTTCTGCAAGGCCTGCTCGATGAGCTTGTCCAGTTGGGGGGTGTGGAAGACCGTGGTCCGGCCCACGAAGGACGCCCCCGCCGCCGCGGCGAGGTGGGCGATGTCGAAAGGAGGGTCGATGGACCCGTAGGGGGCCGTGGAGGCCCGCATGCCCTTGGGGGTGGTGGGGGAGACCTGGCCGCCCGTCATGCCGTAGATGTAGTTGTTGAAAACCAGGGCGGTGATATCGATGTTGCGGCGGCAGGCGTGGATGAGGTGGTTCCCGCCGATGGCCGCGGCGTCGCCGTCGCCCGTGACCACCACCACGTGGAGGTGGGGCTTGGTGAGCTTGATCCCCGTGGCGAAGGCGATGGCCCTGCCGTGGGTGGTATGGAGGGTGTTGAAGTCCAAATAACCCGGGGCGCGGCTGGAGCAGCCGATCCCGGAGATGAGGGCCACGTCCTCCTTGTGGATCCCAAGCTTTCTCAGGGTGCGGAGGAAAGACTGGACGATGATCCCGTGGCCGCAGCCGGGGCACCAGATGAAGGGAAACTTGGAGAGCCGCAGGTAGTCGGAATAGGGGGTAACGGGTTGGGTCTGGTTCATCCCAGCACCTCCTTGATCTTGGCAAGGATCGCCGTGGGCGGAAGGGGCTCGCCGTCCACCCTTCCCAGCTTGTGCACCTTGGACCTGTCCTGGAGGGCCCATTCCACTTCATGGGCCATCATGCCCAGGTTGAGTTCGGGAACCAGGACGGCCCGGGCGTTCTCGGTAGCCTTCACCAGCTCCTTGTCGGGGAAGGGCCAGAGGACGGTGGGCCGGAAGAGCCCCACGGGAAGGCCTTCGGCGCGGGCCATCCGGACAGCTTCCCGGGCCGATCGGGAGGCGGATCCGTAGGCGAAGACAACCACCTGGGCTCCTTCCAGGCTCTCCGTCTGGACGTCGACGATCTCGTCCCGGTACCGCTCGATCTTGCGGTTGATCCGGCGGAGGAGGCGGTCGATCTCCTCGGAATTATTGGTGGGGAATCCTGTTTCGTCATGGGCCAGGCCGGTCACGTGGAAGCGATATCCCTCGCCGTAGACCGCCATGGGAGGAATATCCGATTCCGTGTGTTTGTAGGGAAGGAATCTCTCGGGAGGCTCCGTGGGCCTGGGCCGGGTCTCCACGTGTACCTCCGAGGCGGGGGGAAGCACGGCCTTCTCCGTGGTGTGGCCCACGACCTCGTCCATGAGGACCACCACGGGCACCCGGTATTTCTCGGCCAGGTTGAAGGCCCGGATGGTGGAGAAGAAGGTCTCCTCGACGCTGAAGGGGCAGAGCACGATGACCGGATGGTCTCCGTGGGTTCCCCATCGGGCCTGCATGACGTCCTGCTGGGTGCCGAGAGTGGGAAGGCCCGTGGAAGGTCCTCCTCTCATGACGTTCACCACCACGCAAGGCACCTCGGCCATGGATGCGTAGCCCAGGTTCTCCTGCTTGAGGGAGAAGCCCGGCCCCGATGTGGCCGTCATGGCCTTGGCTCCCGCCAGGGAGGCGCCCACGACGGCCCCCATGGAGGCGATCTCGTCCTCCATCTGGATGAACCGGCCTCCCACCTTGGGGAGGAGGGCGGAGAGATTCTCGGCGATCTCCGAACTCGGGGTGATGGGGTAGCCGGCAAAGAAGCGGCACCCGGCGGCGATGGCCCCCAGGGCGCAGGCGTCGTTGCCGGTCATGACCTTGATGATGGGCTTGTCTCCCAAAAGGGCCGGAGGGCCTTGGCCGAGCATGGCGGGAGGGGGCTCGCTCGCCACGGGTTCCGGCGGGGTCTCTTCTTTCTTGCCCGGCCTGTCGGGGATGACCCGGATGGCCAGGTCGGGGCAGTGAAGCTCGCACTGGCGGCAACCGATGCAGGCATCTTTGTCGACAATGGAGACCTTGCCCCGGTCGTTGAGGGCGAGCACGTCCTTGGGGCAGATGCGGATGCAGATTTCGCACCCCTTGCACCAAGGCTCATAGATCAGAATCTGATGGTTCGGCATGGACCTTCTCCTCGGATAGACCAGGAGTCCTTATGCTCCCTAAGGGGCAGAAAGGCCACCATCTTTCCGGAAGAAAAAAAAGAGTAGGGAAATTTTATGGTCCGGGTGTTCCTGGGAAGGCCTGGGATTTTGGGTTGCAATCCCTCAATGGGGACGGGATTTAGAGATCCTGGAAGGAATGAGGAGGAGGAAAGAATGGGCGGTACCATGGAGAAAGAGCTGGAGCGAAGCGGAATCCGGGCTCCCTGGGACGTCCGGGACTTGAAGGTCCTCAGGGGATCGCCCCTCCCCTTCGGTCCCCGACTCGTGCCGGGGGGGGTGAACTTCGCCCTCTTCTCCCGGCACGCCCTGAAGGTGGACCTCCTGCTCTTCGAGGATCCCCGGGGGGAACCGGCCTTGGTCTTTCCCCTGGACCCCTCTCTCCACAAGACCGGGGACGTCTGGCACGTGGAGGTAGCGGGACTCGGGAAGGGCGCCCTCTACGCCTGGCGCGTCCAGGGGCCCTGGGACCCGGAAGGGGCGGGACACCGCTTCGATCCGGGCTACTTTCTCTTGGACCCCTACGCCCGGGCCCTGGCCGGGGGGGAGGCGTGGGGAGAGCCCGTCTTCGTGCCGGGGGGGGCTCGTGAACGAGCGCTTGGGTCCGTCCTGAA
>JALUZX010000860.1 GCA_027011425.1 Planctomycetota bacterium | reverse complement strand
GGTTTGATAACAATCCTAATGTCAGCATTCAGCCGGGACCGGGGGGCTCGGGTGCCGGCAGGGGCTTCACAAAATTTCAAACTGGGGGAAGGTCACGGTTTTTTGGGGATTCTCGAGGGTCCGGGAGTTTTGTCGTAATGGTCAAGGGGTAATCCCGGGACGACGTTCGGGCGCCTGGGGAGCTGGACCGTGTTCGTTACAGGGGTTTGCAGCCCAGGTGGCGGGCGATGACGAGGCGCTGGATTTCGCTGGTGCCTTCGCCGATCTCGAGGAGCTTCTGGTCCCGGTAGTAGCGCTCCATGCCGTATTCCTTCATGAGGCCGTAGCCCCCCATGGCCTGGACGCCGGCGTTGACGGCCCGGAGCGCCACCTCGGAGCAGTAGAGCTTGGCCATGGCGGCCTCCTTTGCGAAGGGCCTGCCCGAATCCCGGAGCCAGCAGGCCCGGTAGAGGAGGGCCCGGGCGGCCTCGATCTCGGTGGCCACGCCGGCGAGCCGGAAGGCGACGGCCTGGAAGGAGTTGACGGGCCGGCCGAACTGCTTGCGTTGGGCCGTGTATCCCAGGGCCAGGTCCAGGGCTCCCTGGGCGCAGCCGAGGCCCATGGCGGCGATGGCGAGGCGCCCCGAGTCCAGGGTGTGGAGCATCTGGTGGAATCCCTCGCCCCGCTTTCCAAGCATGGCCGAGTCCTTGACCCGGCAGTTGTCGAAGTAGAGTTCGCTCGTGTTGGAGGCCCGCCACATCATCTTCTTGTGCATGGGCCTGGCCTCGAAGCCTGGAGAGCCGTTCTCCACGATGAAGGTGGTGTATTCCTTCTTCCCGTCCGACCTCGTTCCCGTCACGGTCTGGACCACCGTGCCCCAGGTGATGGGCGTGGATGCGTTGGTGATGAAGATCTTGGAGCCGTTGATCACCCACTCGTCGCCGTCACGTTTGGCCGTGGTCTGGGTGCCGCCCGCGTCGGAGCCGGCGTTGGGCTCGGTGAGCCCGAAGGCGAAGAGCTTCTTTCCCGCGCAGAGTTCCGGCAGGTATTTGCGTTTTTGTTCTTCCGAGCCGAAGTAGTAGATCGGACCGAGCCCCAGGGAGTTGCCGGCGGCGATGGTGGCGCCCTGGCTCCCGTCCACCCGTGAGATCTCCTCCACGGCGATCACGTAGGCCAGGTAGTCCATTCCCTGGCCCCCGTATTCTTCGGGGAGGAAGATCCCGAAGAGCCCGAGTTCCCCCATCTTGTGGGTGAGTTCCACGGAGAACTCTTCCTTTTCGTCCAGCTCCCCGGCGACGGGCTTGATCTCCCGCTCGGCGAACTCCCGGACCGTGTCCCGGAGCATCTGGTGGCTTTCGGGCAACTCCATATCCATGGCGAACCTCCAAGATCAGCCAGGGGGCTGAATCCGAACCAGGGTATCCCCGGGATTCACGTTGTCCCCCGGGGCCACCCGGACCTCTTCCACCACGCCCCCGATTCCGGCGGTGATCTCCGTCTCCATCTTCATGGACTCCACCACCAGGAGGGGCGCCCCTTTCTCCACTTTCGTCCCGGCCTCCACCAGGACTTTCACCACTCTCCCCGGCATGGGGGCCTGCACCTCCGGGCCGGCCCCTTCCTCTTCTTCCAATTCCCGGGCCAGGTCGGCGTCCTTGAGGGCGTAGACCGTTCCCTCCAGGCAGACCAGTCCTTCTCCGGAGGGTGGCAGGAAGACGGCCCCCTCCAGGTTCCGGCCGGGACAGACCACCTGCACCAGGCTCCCCCGGCGGACCACCCGGGCGCCTTCCAGGGAGAGGATCTCCTCCCAGCCCGCTTCGGTCTCCTTGCGGACCGTGAGATCCAGCAAGGGGCCGCCGGAGCGGTCCCGGATCTCCACCTCCAGGATCTCTCCCTCCAGGTTGTAGCGCAGGGTGCGCATCAGATTCCCTTTCTCCCGACGGCCTGCCAGACGTCGAAGGCGGCCGGGCCCGCGCCGGGGGCCCCGGCGGCGGCGCTCCCCCCGGGCCGGCTCGGGCCCGCCAATGCAGCCAGCAGGGCGGCCTCGGCCTTCTTGTCCGTCCGGGGCGTCCAATCCTTCATGTATTTGGGGATGAAGTCCGTGCAGGTATCCCCTTCCAGGAAGGCCCGGTGGGCGACGACGTCGGCCAGGAAGGGGATGGACGTGGAGAGCCCGAGAACGAGGTAGGAGCGAAGGGCCTTCTCCATCCGCTTCGCCGCGGCCTCCCGGTCCTCGGCGAAGCAGACCAGTTTGCTCAGCAGGGGGTCGTAGAAGGTGCTCACCTCCATGCCCTCGTAGACGCCCGTGTCGTTCCGGATTCCCGGCCCGGCGGGTTCCACCAGGGCCCGGATCACCCCGGAGCTTGGGAAGAAGTTGTTCGCCGGGTCCTCGGCGTAGATCCGGCACTCGATGGCGTGGCCCCGGCGGGTGATTTCTTTTTGGCTAAAGGGAAGAGGTTCCCCCGAGGCGGCGAGCACCTGGCGGCGCACCAGGTCCACCCCGCAGGTCATCTCCGTTACAGGGTGCTCCACCTGGAGGCGGGTGTTCATCTCCAGGAAGTAGAACTTCCCTCCCTCGCCGAAGATGAACTCCACCGTTCCGGCATTGGTATATCCCGCCGCTCTGGCGGCCTCCACGGCGGCCTCCCCCATTTCGGCGCGGAGCTTGTCGTCCAGGGCCGCCGACGGGGTCTCTTCCACGATCTTCTGGTGGCGGCGCTGGATGGAACACTCCCTCTCGAACAGGTGGACCGTGTTTCCCCTCTTGTCGGCCAGGACCTGGAACTCGATGTGCCGGGGCCTTTCGATGAATTTCTCCAGGTAGATCGTGTCGTCGCCGAAGGCCTTGCCCGACTCCCGCCGGGCCGCTTCCAGGGAGGGCTCCAGCTCATCCGGGGTCCGGACAACCCGCATGCCCTTGCCCCCGCCGCCGGCGGAGGCCTTGAGCATCACCGGGTAGCCGATCTTCTCCGCCTCGGCCCGGGCCCGGGCGGGGTCGGAAAGGGCGGGGGAACCGGGGATCACGGGCACGCCCGCCCTGGCCACGGCCTCTCTGGCGGCGAGCTTGTCTCCCATGAGCGCGATGGACTCGGGCGGCGGGCCGATCCAGACCAGGCCCGCCTCCTCCACGGCCTTCGCGAAGGATGCGTTCTCCGCGAGAAACCCATACCCCGGGTGGACGGCGTCGGCGCCGGTCTCCCTGGCCGCCGCCAGGACCTTCTCCTGGTCCTGGTAGGTCTCCAGCGGGGTGGTTCCCCCCAGCGGGACCACCTGGTCGCAGACCAGGGCGTGCAAGGCCGAAAGATCCGGGTCGGAGGCCACCCCTATGGCGGAAAGGCCCATCTCCCGGAGGGTGCGCGCGATCCTTACGGCGATCTCGCCCCTGTTGGCGATGAGCACCCGCCGGATCGTCCTTGTCCCGGCCATGGCCCCTCCCCGCCCTTTCAGGCGGGCACCACCTTGTAGCCGTAGAACTTGATGCCCTTCTCGCCGTCCTGGCTGATCTTGCGGAAGACCACCCGGACGTTCTGGCCGATCTCCAGCTTCTCCGGGTCGCAGTCGGCCACCATGGCGGTGATCCTGCCGCCCCCTTCGAGTTCCACGATGGCCACGGCGTAGGGCGTCTCGTAGGTGTGGGCCGGCGGCGGGACGCGGATCACCGTGTAGGTGAGGATCTTGCCTTTGTCGGAAAGGCGGATCTCCTCGAACTCCCGGGAACCGCACTTGTCGCAGACCAGCCTGCCCGGGAAGAAGACCTTGCCGCAGCCCTTGCACCTGGCGGCCTCGAGCCTGTAGCGCCTGCCCCTCTCTCTCCAGATTCTCGCGACGGTCATCTCACATCACCTCCAGGATATGCACGGCGCTGGTTCCGCCGCTTCCGCCCATGTTGTGGCAAAGCCCGCGCTTCGCCCCCTTCACCTGCCTCTTGCCCGCTTCTCCGCGGAGCTGCTTGTAGACCTCGATGGCCTGGGCAACGCCCGTGGCGCCCACGGGGTGCCCCTTGGACTTGAGCCCGCCCGAGGTGTTGACGGGAATCCTGCCGTCCAGGGCGGTGGCCCCGGACTCGGTGAACTCCCCGCCCTTGCCTTTTTCCGTAAAGCCCAGGTCCTCAACCAGGCAGATCTCGGAGATGGTGAAGCAGTCGTGCACCTCGGCGAGATCGATCTCCCCCGGGCCCACGCCGGCCTGCTTGTAGGCCTTTTCCGCCGCCGCCTTGGCCGAGCCGATGGTGACCAGGCTCTCCCTGGAGTGGAGGGCCATGGCGTCGGTGGCCACCGCCGAGGCGGCGATCTTGACGGGCTGGGAGTTGAACTTCTTCGCCTGGTCCGCCGGGCAGAGGATCACCGCGGCGGCGCCGTCGGTGACGGGCGAGCAGTCCAGGATGTGGAGGGGGTCCGCCACGAGCACCGAGTTGAGCACGGTCTCCACGGTGATCTCCATCTGGAACTGGGCCACCGGGTTCATCGTGCCGTTGTGGTGGTTCTTCACCGAGGCGGCGGCCAGCTGTTCGGGGGTGGTGCCGAACTCGTGCATGTGGCGGCGGGCCATCATGGCGTAGAGCCCGGGGAAGGTGACGCCGTTGAAGGCCTCCCACTCGAAGTCGGAGGCCGCGGCCAGGGCCAGGGTGGCCTGGCTTCCGTCCACGTCGGTCATCTTCTCCACCCCGCCCACCAGCACGAGGTCGCTCGCCCCGGAGGCCACCTCCAGCCAGCCCAGGCGCAGGGCGTTGCCCCCCGAGGCGCAGGCCGACTCCACCCGGACCGCCGGAATCGGCGCCACGCCCAGGTAGTCGGCGAGCAGGCTCGAGACGTGCTCCTGGCCGGTGAAGAGCCCGCTGGACATGCAGGCCACGTACATCGAATCGATGTGGTCGACCCCGGCGTCGTCGATGGCGCGAAGGGCCGCTTCCACGTAGAGGTCGCGGAGGGACTTTTCCCAGAGTTCCCCCCACCGGTCGTTCATTCCCACTCCGATGATCGCTACTTCTCTCATGTCTCTTTCCCCCTTCCGGGTCAAACCCTGATCTTGCCGCGGAAGGCGGCGTACTGGCCGTAGGTGAGGTAGATGGGATCGTCGGCGAGTTGGGCCCGGAGCTTGGGCGCCTTGTCCTGCAGGGCGGGAAGCTCGGAGGTGGTCTCGAAGACGAAACCGTCGCTTCCGGCCCCCGAGCCGAAGCTCACCATGAGAATCCGCTCTCCCGGTTTGGCGATGTCCAATGTGGCGGCGAGCCCCATGGGCGAGGCCCCCGAGTAGGTGTTGCCGAGGATCGGGACCACCCAGCCGGGCTCGATCTGCTCTTTCTTGAAGCCCAGGATCTTCCCGGCCCGCATGGGGAACTTGCCGTTGGGCATGTGGAAGACGGCGTAGGCGAAGTCCGAGGGCTTCATGCCTGCCTTCTCCATGACGATCCGGGCGCAGGAGAGCAGGTGGTGGAAGTAGGCCGGCTCGCCCGTGAAGCGCCCGCCGTGCTGGGGATAGAACTCGTGTTCCCGCCTCCAGAAGTCGGGGGTGTCGGTGGCGTAGCTGTGGGTCTCGATCACCTCGGCCACGACCTTCTCGCGCCCGAAGAGGAAGGCCGCCCCTCCCGCCGAGGCGGAATACTCCAGCGCGTTGGCTGGGGCCCCCTGGGACGTGTCCGCCCCGATCCCGAAGGCGTATTTCATCCTGCCCGAGTCCACCAGGCTCCAGGCCAGGAACATCCCCTGGGAGCCGGCCTTGCAGGCGAACTCCAGGTCGGCCGTGTGGAAGTCGGGCTGCATCCCGATGGCCTCGGCCACGGTCACCCCCGAGGGCTTGACTGCGTAGGGGTGGGACTCGGAGCCGATGTAGATGGCGCCGATCTCCCCCGGGTCCACGTAGGAGGCCCTCTGGAGGGCGTAACGGGCGGCTTCCACCGAGATGGTGATGGTGTCCTGGTCGGGCCCGGGAACGGATTTCTCCCGGAGCATGAGCCCCTTCTTGAAGGACTCCGGATCCTCGCCCCACTGCCGGGCGATCTCCTCGACCTTGATTCTATACTTTGGGACGGAACTGCCCCATCCGACGATTCCCGACATGTATCCACCTCCGGGTTCTCATGGTTTCAGTCTCGTTTTCCTTCCGCCTCGGGGCTCCAGGAGGGAGGCCTCTTCTCCAGGAAGGCGCTCATGCCCTCCTGGCCCTCGGGGCCGGTCCGGAGCCTGGCGATGATGTCCACCGTGTAGTCTCGTATCTCTTCGGGCGGATGGGAGCCCACCCGCTCGATCACCTCTTTGCACCACTTGAGCGCCTGGGGGCCGGCGGCCAGGAAGCGCCGGATGTAGCGCCCGGCCTCCTGCTCCAGGAGGCCGTGGGGGACGACCCGGTGGGAGAGGCCGATCTCCAGGCTTTCCTCGGCCGAGAGCTTCCGGCCCGTCAGCATCAGCTCCCGGCACCGGCTCTCCCCCACCTTGCGGACCAGGAAGTAGGAGATCACCGCCGGGATGAGTCCCAGGCGCACCTCGGAGAGCCTGAAGAAGGCCTCCTCCGAGGTGATCACCACGTCGCAGGTGGCGGCGAAGCCCACGCCGCCGCCGATGGCCGGGCCGTTGACCAGCGCGATCGTGGGCTTTGGATATTCGTAGATCGTATAGAAGAGGTCGGCCAGGAGGGCCGAGTCCCGGACGGTCTCCTCGTAGGAGAGGGTCAGGGCCTTGCGCATCCAGTTGAGGTCCGCGCCCGCGCAGAAGGCGGTGCCGGCGCCGGTGAAGAGGACCACCCGGACCTCAGGGTCGTCCCTGTGGGCGCGGAGGATCTCCAGGGCCTGGACCATCAGGTCCGAATCCAGGGCGTTCCGGATGAAGGGGCGGTTGAGAGTGATCCTGAGGACCTTGCCCTCCAGCTTTTCCAGGACCTTCTTTTCCTCTCCCAACCTTCCTCCTTGGTTCAGAACCTGAAGATGCCGAAGTCCTTTTTCGGGGCGGGCTCGTTGAGGGCCGCCGAGAGGGCCAGGCCCAGGGTGTCCCGGGTCTCCACCGGGTCCAGGATGCCGTCGTCCCAGAGCCGGGCCGTGGAGTAGTAGGGATGGCCCTCGCGCTCGTATTTTTCCAGGATGGGCCGGACCAGGGCTTCCTCTTCCTCAGGGGACATGGTCTTTCCCTGACGGGCGAGCTGGTCTTTCTTTACGGTCAAAAGCACGTCGGCCGCCTGCCGTCCTCCCATGACGGAGATCCGGGCGCCGGGCCACATCCAGAGGAACCTGGGCTGGTAGGCCCTGCCGCACATGCCGTAATTGCCCGCCCCGTAGGAGCCGCCGATGATGACGGTGAACTTGGGGACCGAGGCGTTGGAGACGGCGTTGACCATCTTGGCCCCGTCCTTGGCGATTCCTCCCTGCTCGTATTCGCGGCCGATGATGAAGCCCGTGATGTTCTGCAGGAAGAGCAGGGGGATCCCCCGGTAGTCGCACATCTCGATGAAGTGGGTGGCCTTGAGGGAGGATTCGGAGAAGAGGACGCCGTTGTTGGCCAGGATCCCCACCTTCCAGCCCCAGATCCGGGCGAAGCCGCAGACCAGGGTGGGCCCGTAGACCGGCTTGAACTCGTGGAAGCGGGAGCCGTCCACCAGGCGGGCGATGACTTCGCGGACTTCGTAGGGCTTGCGCAGGTTGACCGGGACGATGCCGTAGAGTTCCTCCGGGTCGTAGGCCGGGGGCTCGGGCTCGGCCCAGTCCAGGGCCCGCTTGGAGGGAGGCCGGAGGTTTTCCACGATCTCCCGGGTGATCCGGAGGGCGTCCTCGTCGTCCCGGGCGGGGTAGTCGGCCACCCCGGAGATCCGGGTGTGGACGTCGCATCCTCCCAGCTCCTCGGGGGTCACCTCCTCGCCCGTGGCGGCCTTCACCAGCGGCGGGCCTCCCAGGTAGATCGTGCCCCTTCCCTTGACGATCACCGCTTCGTCGCTCATGGCCGGGATGTAGGCCCCGCCGGCGGTGCACATCCCCAGGACCACGCTGATCTGGGGGATGCCCCGGGCCGAGAGCACGGCCTGGTTGTAGAAGATCCGGCCGAAGTGGAGCTTGTCGGGGAAGACCTCGTCCTGCATGGGCAGGAAGGCGCCCCCCGAGTCCACCAGGTAGATGCAGGGAAGCTGGTTCTCCAGGGCGATCTCCTGGGCCCGGAGGTGTTTTTTCACCGTAAGGGGGAAGTAAGTGCCCCCCTTCACTGTCGGGTCGTTGGCTACGATCATGACTTCCCGGCCCTGGACCTTGCCGATGCCCGTCACGATGCCGGCTCCCGGGACCTCCACGTCGTAGACCTGGTGGGCGGCGAGGGGGGAGAGTTCCAGGAAGGGCGTGTCCCGGTCCAGGAGGAGTTCGATCCGGCGGCGCACCGGGAGCTTGCCGAGTTGGGCCTGGCGCTCCCGGGCCTTGGGGGGGCCGCCCTCACGTGCCTTGGCCAGCTTTTCCTTCAGGTCCGCCACCAAGGCCAGGTAGTTCTCGCGGTTCTCCTGGAACCCAGGGTCGGCGGGACGGACCTTGGAAGGGATCCTCTTCATCCGGCGGCTCCTCGTCAGGGAACGAAAACCCCGTTTGCCCGGGGCATAACTCTTTGAGACCCAGGGAGGAAGGCCCCAAGAGGAAACCTGGATTTTAAGGAGAACCCGGGCCGGAGGCCAAAAAAAAGCCTCCGGCGCCTTTCCTTCGGGAAAGGCGCCGGGGGTTACGGTGCCGGTGAAGCACGGGTGGAGAGGGGGATGGGGCTACTTCCCGATGACCCCCTTGCCGCCGTTGGAGAAGGTCAGGCCCATGGGATTGGCCTTGGCGTCCTGGACGAGGAACTGGTGGAAGAAGGCGCCGCCCAGCAAGGCAGGCGCGTTGGGAATGGGGAGCTTGATGGTTCCGAACTTGGTGACGGGGGAGATGGAGACGGGTGTGACGACCTCGACGGAGACGTTCAAGCGGCAACCTGTCGCGCCCAGAGGGGTCAGGTCGAAGGGGAGTTTCCGGCCTGCCCACTGGGTGTCGCTGGTCCCGAGGAGGTGGAAGCACAAGGGGGGAATGAGGGGAACGTAATGGATCTGGGCGGTGAAGATTTTGCCCAGGGCCGGGGGCTTGGAGGCGGTCAGGAGGGGTCGGCCTCCGCCCTTGGCGCGGCCGCTGTTGACCCGGTAGACCCACTTGACCGGGGGAAGGGCGGACCAGGGGTTGTTGCCTCTCTTCCGGTAGCCCTTGATCTTGGTTCCGAGTTGGGCGATGGATGCAGGGGCGATCCTGGCCTGGGACGGTGAATCGTAAACCAGGAAGAAGGTCGTGTTCGCCGGCATCCGGACGGGCTTGAAGCTTGTGCCGTACCACCCCAGGGTGGTGCCGATCACCATGATTCCCCGGGCGAGAATGGTTCCGGGAGCGCCCTTGGAGTCTGCGGAGTAGAGCCAGGTCCTCACCCAGACCTCCTTGGAGGCCCGGGTGGCGTGCTGGAGTTCGAAGCCCGTGATCGTGCAGGGCTTGGAGCCCGTCTTGGCCTCGATGGCGTATTGGTTCCCCGAAAACAGGGCGATGGCCCCGGCCTTGTAGGCGGCGTTGACGGAGATGCATGGAGCCCCGGGCCTGTCTCCCGTGCCCCGGCAGTTGATCCCGAAAAGGTCGTGGGATCCTGTCTGCGCCCCCAGGGGAAGAGCGGCGAGGAGAAGAGCGGAAAGAATCTTGATGGCGTGTCTCATGGAACCTCCGGTCAAAGGGGGAAAAGGCCTTGAGAGAGTGATCCCCCGAAAGTCGATTCCCGGTGGTTTGGATGAGCTATTCTACCTGGTGAAGAAAAAAGGGGAAAGGCAGATCCGCTTTGAGTGTTGGGTCCTTGTTCGGGCCCGGTTTCTCCTTCCGGGACTCCCCGGCCCATGGATCCTCCGGCCGAACCGGCGTGAACTGTGGGAAAGGGGGAAATGGGAAAGACCCGGGTTTGTTGGAAAAGCGGGAAAGACGGAGGATGGCCGACTGTAACATTTTGGAAAATAAGGGACTATGGTGGGTTGCCTTGTTTTCGTGGGGTTATGGGGATGGGCTTTGGGGTGGAAAAGTGGTAAAAAATCTGTCCAGTTGGCTGAGAAACTGGTAAGAAAACTATCCAGATTGGAGGCTGGATGATCGAGGTTTTAAAGGCCATTCTCCTGGACTTCCTGGAAGAGGAGGTCCCCATGGGGGTGCCCCGGCGGCTCGATGTGGAACCGGCGCCCGGAAAAGCCGCGGTTTTTATCGGGGTGCGGCGAAGCGGCAAATCCACCTTTTTCTTCCAGCTGATGAACCGCCTGTCGGCCCGCGGGGTTCCAAGAGAAAATATCCTATATTTGAATTTTTTCGACGACAGGCTGAGCGGCCTCGAGCGGGAAGGGTTGGGTTCCATAACGGAAGCTTATTATTCCCTGTACCCCGAGAAAAAGAACCGGGAAAAGGTATACATCTTCTTCGACGAGGTTCAGGGGGTCCGGGGATGGGAGCCCTTTGTGGACAGATTGATGCGGACGGAGAAATGCCAGGTCCACCTCACCGGCTCCTCGGCACGGATGCTCTCGAAAGAAATCGCTACCCAGATGAGAGGCCGGGCCTTGACCTGGGAGATCTTCCCTTTCTCTTTCATTGAATTCCTGGACTACAAGGGCATCGACGTTTCGGGCGGGCTTTCCACCAGGAAACGCCTCCAGGTCAAGAAGGCTTTCGAGGAGTTCTGGGAGAAGGGCGGTTTTCCGGAGGTGGCGGGGATGTCTCCACGCCTCCGGGTGATGACGCACCAGGAATATTTTCACGCCATCCTTTTCAGGGACTTGGTGGAGCGGCATGATATTTCCCATCCCAGAGCGGTTCTCGACCTTGCGCGCCGTCTCCTGGACCGGGCGGGATACTTCTATACTATCAACAGCCTTTTTGGATATTTGAAATCCCTGGGGCACAAGATTCCCAAGTCGGCGGTGTCGGATTACCTGGATTGGTTCGAGGACGCCTTCTTTCTTTTCAGTGTCCGGCTGTTCGATGCCTCCTGGGCCAGGAGCCGCGTGAACCCAAAGAAGGTTTATTGCGTGGACCACGCCATGGTGGCTTCCGTCGGGTCCGGGATCCTGGTCAACAGGGGGCACCTCCTGGAGAACCTGGTGTTCACCGCCCTCCGCAGGAAGACCCCCGATATCTTCTATGGAAAGACCAAGGGCGGGGGGGAGGTGGATTTCATCGCCTTGTGGCCCAAAGGGCGGCGGAGGCTCTTCCAGGTCTGCGAGACCTTGAAGGACCAGGAGGCGAGGAAAAGGGAGGTTTCCTCACTGGCCGCGGCGATGAAGGAATTGGGGACAAATTCGGCCGTGATCGTGACCCGGTGGGAAGAGGAGGTCATCGACCTGGATGGAAAGGTCATCGAAGTTCTTCCGGCCTGGAAGTTTTTATTGAGCCTTTGACCCGGGTTGCCCCGGAGGATTCATGGAGGTCCTGCCGCGGGGCTCCATTGCGGGACGACCGTCGGGCCGGCCTTCGGCCGCCCCTCGGGCGTCCCCTACACCGGATTTAGGGGCCGCCGGAGCCTGCGTCGCCGGAGGCGACGCAGGCGAACGTCGGCCCGGTTGGTTCCCCGGGGTCAATCCTCGGGCGGGGGTTCGATGAGGGCGAGTTCCTGGCCTTTGTCCACGTTCTGGCCGGGGGAGACCATGATCTTGGCGACCCGTCCCCTGTGCTTGGGGCCGAACTCGTTGAACATCTTCATGGCCTCCACGATGACCACGGGCCGGCCGGCCTCGACGATGTCCCCTTCGGCGGCTTTGACCTCCACGACTACTCCCGGCATGGGCGCCTTGATGAGTTCCTTTCCCCCGGATTTACCCTTCAGCTTTTTCAGGCCCGCCCGCAGGGCGTCTTCGGCGCCCACCGTGACGGAACGGCCCAGCAGGGTCACCCTGTAGCCTCCCTCGGGCGTAGGGTCGGCCCAGCCCTCCACGGAGCGGCCGTCCACCAGGAGGGAGTATCCCCCGGAGAGGGCGTTCCGGCGGGCGTCGACGCGGTATGTCCGCCCGTCCATCTCCACTTCGAGGGAACCGCCGTCCTCTCCGCGGAGGGTGACGGGAACGTTCTTTCCCATGAGTTCCAGGACGAGCTTCATCTCCATCGCCTGACCCCCAGTCTCCATAGGGAGCCCCCGCCGGTGTCCTTGGGCTCCCTCAGCTTCTTGCGGTCCTCGAAGGCCTTGTAGGCCGCCACCAGGGCGGCCAAGGTCTTCAGGTCCTCCTCCGCCGTGAGAACTTCGGGCTTGAAGTGTTTCCCGATGAAGCCCGTGTCGAACTTCCCTTCCCGGAAGGCCGGGGAGTCCACGGCCCAGGCCAGGAAGGGCGTGTTGCTCACGATTCCGGCGACACGGAATTCCTGCAGGCCCCGGAGGAGGCGGCGGCGGGCCTCCTCCCGGGTCCATCCCCAGGCGATGATCTTCCCCATGAGGGAGTCGTAGTAGACGGGCACTTCGTCTCCCGCCAGGGGCCCGAAGTCGCACCTGAGAAAGGGACCGTTGGGAAGGCGCATCCCCGTGATCAGGCCGGAGCTGGGCATGAAGTCCGCCTCCGGGTCCTCGGCGCAGACCCGGGCCTCGATGGCCCATCCGCGCCTGCGGATCTTGTCCTGCTCCATGCCGAGGGGCTCTCCCGCCCCGATCCGGACCTGTTCGCGCACCAGGTCCAGGCCCGTGATCCACTCGGTGACGGGGTGCTCCACCTGGAGGCGGGCGTTGACTTCCAGGAAGTAGAAGCTCCCGTCCTCGTCCAGGAGGAACTCCACCGTTCCGGCGCCGACGTATCCGGCTCCGCGCATGATCTTGAGGGCCGCGTCCCCCATGCGCTCCCTGAGTTCGGGATCCACCGCCGGGGATGGCGATTCCTCGATGAGCTTCTGGTGGCGGCGCTGGATGGAGCAGTCTCTCTCCCCGAGCCAGACCACCTCCCCCCGGGCGTCGGCCAGCATCTGCATCTCCACGTGCCTGGGCCGTTCCAGGTAACGCTCCATGTAGACCGTGGGGTTGTTGAAGGCGCCCTGGGCCTCGGAGCGGGCCAGGTCCAAGGATGAAAGAAGGTCGGCCTCGTCCCGGACGACCCGCATGCCCTTCCCGCCTCCCCCGCCGGCGGCCTTGATGATCAAGGGGAAGCCCACCTTCTCGGCCTCCTTCACCGCCGGGCCGGGCTCCAGGGGGACCTCCTTGGAGCCCGGGATGACGGGGGCGCCGGCCTGGAGGGCGATCTTCCGGGCTTCCAGCTTGTCCCCCAGGGCGGCCATGACCTGGGAAGGCGGGCCCAGGAAGGTGATGCCCTCCTCCTCGCAGGCCTGGGCGAACTCGGGATTTTCCGCCAGGAAGCCGTAGCCAGGGTGGATCGCCTGGGCGCCTGTCTTCCTGGCCGCCTCCAGGATCCTGTCGATCCGAAGGTAGCTCTCCGTCGAGGGCGGGGGGCCCAGGCGGAAGGCCTCCTCGGCGAGCCGCACGTGCTGGGCCTCCCTGTCGGCGTCGGAGAAGACCGCCACCGAGGGAATGCCCATCTCGTGGAGGGTGCGGATCACCCGGACGGCGATCTCGCCCCGGTTGGCCACCAATACTTTTTTGAACATGCCTCTTCTCTGTTCGGGAGGAATCGTTTCCTGGTTTTGTTCGAAAGCGGATATTTCAAAGAGGGATATTCCCGTGTTTCTTCCGGGGGATTTCCTGGCGCTTGTTCTTGAGGAAGCGGAGGGCCTGGATGAGCTTGGCCCTGGTCTCCCTGGGATAGATCACGTCGTCGATGTATCCAAGCTCGGCCGCCACGTAGGGGTTGGCGAATTTTTCGTTGTATTCGTCCACCAGCTCCTTCCGGCGTTTTTCCGGGTCCTTGGCGGCCTTGATTTCTCTCCGAAAGATGATGTTCACCGCTCCCGAAGCCCCCATGACGGCCAGCTCGGCCGTGGGCCAGGCGATGTTGTAATCGCCCCGGATGTGCTTGGAGCTCATCACGTCGTAGGCCCCTCCGTAGGCCTTCCGGGTGATGACCGTGAGCTTAGGGACCGTGGCCTCGCAGTAGGCGTAGAGGAGCTTGGCGCCGTTGTCGATGATCCCCCGCCACTCCTGGTCGGTGCCGGGAAGGAAGCCCGGGACGTCCTCGAAGGTCAAAAGGGGGATGTTGAAGGCGTCGCAGAACCGGATGAACCGGGCTCCTTTTTTGGAGGACTCGATGTCCAGCACTCCCGCCAGGACGGCGGGCTGGTTGGCCACCACACCGACGGGGCGGCCCCCCAGGCGGGCGAAGCCGACGACGATGTTCTGGGCGTAGTCGGCGTGGATCTCCAGGAACTCTCCCTCGTCCACCACGCGGTGGATCACGTCCTTGATGTCGTAGGGCTTGTTGGGCTCCTCGGGAACGATGGAGTCCAGCTCCGGGTCCATCCTGTCCGCCGGGTCCGAGCATTCACGGACGGGCGGATCTTCGATATTGTTGGAAGGGATATAGGAGAGAAGCTCCTTGACGCGGAGAATACAGTCGGCGTCGTTTTCGGCGACGATGTGGGCCACGCCGCTCTTGGTGGCGTGGGTCATGGCCCCGCCCAGCTCCTCGAAGGTGACCTCTTCCCCCGTGACGGATTTGATCACGTCCGGGCCGGTGACGAACATGTGGCTCGTTCCGTCCACCATGAGGACGAAGTCCGTGATGGCCGGTGAGTAGACGGCCCCGCCCGCGCAAGGCCCCATGACGGCGGAGATCTGGGGGACCACTCCCGAGGCCAGGGTGTTGCGCAGGAAGATCTCGGCGTAGCCGCCCAGGCTCTTTACGCCCTCCTGGATCCGGGCGCCGCCGGAGTCGTTGAGGCCGATGACGGGTACGCCGTTCTCCACGGCCAGGTCCATGAGGTTGCAGATCTTTCGTGCGTTGGCCTCGCTCATGGTGCCGCCGAAGACGGTGAAGTCCTGGGCGAAGACGGCCACGGACCTTCCGTCCACCATGCCGAAGCCGCAGACCACGCCGTCGCCGACGATCTTCTTGTCCCCCATCCCGAAGTCGGTGGTCTGGTGGGTGACGAAGACGCCCAGCTCCTGGAAGGTCCCGGGGTCCAGGAGGAGGTCCACCCGCTCCCGGGCGGTGAGCCTCCCCGAGGCGTGGATCTTCTCGATCCTTTCCTTGCCGCCCCCTTCCAGGGCCTTCTGCCTCAGCTCTTCCAGGATCTTGAGTTTGTCCTTCATGGTTCTTTCCTGATGGGTTCCGGGAAACGGGAGGACTCCCTGGAGAAGGGCCCTAGTTTAGGGCCTTGGGCGGGCAGGGGCACCACTTCCCTTTTCCATGGCCTTCAGCCTGGGAACTCCAGGCAGACCTTTCCGAAGTGGCGGCCCGATTCCATGTAGGCCAGGGCCTCCCGGGCCTCCCGGAAGGGAAAGACCCGGTCCACTACCGGCCGCAGACGGTGGAGAGAGACGGCCCGGTTCATGGCCAGGAAGTTCTCCCGGGAGCCCACGAAGACCCCCTGGACGCGCACCTGGTTCATAAGGATAGGAATGACATCGACTTGCGAGCGGGTGCCAGAGAGGACCCCGATGAGGGAGATCCTCCCTCCCGGGCGGAGGGCCTGGAGGG
>JALUZX010000859.1 GCA_027011425.1 Planctomycetota bacterium | reverse complement strand
TTCGCGACCCATCCCCTTTGGAATCTTCCCCCACTCCCGCCGGAGGTGGGGCCCCATGAGGAGCGATTCTGCCGTCTTCGGCAGCTAAGCGACGATGGGGCCCCACCGGAGGCGGGGAAATACCCAAGACCCCCGTCGGCCCTCCTTGAAAAAGGCACAGTTTCCCGGACCATCACCCTCCGGGCCGGCCTTTCTCAGCCCAGGACCTTGCGGATCCGCTCCAGGGCCCACTGGAGATCGGATTTCTCGATCACCAGGGGCGGGGCGAAGCGGATCACGTCCTCGTGGGTCTCCTTGGCGAGAAGGCCCTCGGCCTGGAGCTTTTCGCAGAACGGCCGCGCCCCCCCCGCACCGGGCTTGAGGACCACCCCGATGAGAAGCCCCTTTCCCCGGACGTGGTCCACGTGGGGACTTTCGATGGCCCGCAATTCCTCCATGAACCACGCCCCCAGCTCGGCGGCCCTCTCGTCCAGTTTCTCCTCCACCAGGATCCGGATCGCCTCCCGGGCCACGGCCGCGCCCAGGGGGTTTCCGCCGAACGTGGACCCGTGGGACCCGGGGTCGAAGACGCCCAGGATCTCCCTGGAGGCCACCACGGCGGAGACCGGGTAGTATCCCCCCCCCAGGGCCTTGCCGAGAATCATCATGTCCGGCCTCGCCCCCTCGTGCTCCCAGCAGAACATCTTTCCCGTCCGGCAGAAACCGGTCTGGACCTCGTCCGCCACGAAGAGCACCTTCTTCTCCGAGCAGATCCGGCGCACTTCCCGCAGGTATCCCTCGGGGGGGACCACCACGCCCGCCTCGCCCTGGATGGGTTCCACCAGGAAGGCCGCGGTCTCCGGGGTGATCGCCTCCTCCAGGGCCCGGGCGTCCCCGTAGGGGACCACCTTGAACCCCGGCGTAAAAGGCCCGAAGCCCCGCTTGTATTCCTCTTCCGTGGAAAACCCGATGATCGTCGTGGTCCTGCCGTGGAAGTTTCCGGCGCAGGCGATGATCTCCGCCTTGCCGTCGGGAATCCCCTTGACCATGTATCCCCAGCGCCTGGAGGCCTTGATGGCCGTCTCCACCGCCTCGGCGCCGGTGTTCATGGGGAGGGCCATCTCGAAGCCCGTAAGCTCGCAGAGTTCCTTCAGGAAGGGGCCGAGCTGGTCGTTGTGGAAGGCCCGGGAGGTCAGGGTCAGCTTCTTCGCCTGCCCGGTGAGGGCCGCGATCAACCTGGGATGGCAATGCCCCTGGTTCACCGCCGAGTAACAGCTCAGGAAATCCAGGTACTTCCGGCCCTCCACGTCCCAGACCCAGATGCCCTCCCCCTTGGAGAGCACCACGGGAAGAGGATGGTAGTTGTGGGCGCCGTAGGTTTCGCTGATCTCGATCAGCTCCTTCGAATCCACCATGTGCTTCCTCCTATTTCTTTCCCATGAGAGTGACCATGACGGCCTTCTGGCAGTGAAGCCTGTTCTCCGCCTGGTCGAAGATCACGGAACGTTCGTGCTCGCAGACCTCCTCGGTCACTTCCTCGCCGTGGTGGGCGGGAAGGCAGTGCATGAAGATCGCGTCGTCCTTGGCCCGGGAGAAGAGTTCCAGGTTCACCTGGAACCCCTGGAAATCCCTGAGCCTTTTTTCCCTCTCCTCTTCCTGGCCCATGGAGGCCCAGACGTCGGTGTAGACCGCGTCCGCCCCCTTCACACCTTCCACGGGATCGGTGACCACCTCGATCACCGCCCCCGTCTCCCTCCCGTCCTCCCGGGCCTGCTCCAGGAGGGCCGGGTCGGGCAGGTAGCCCTCGGGGCAGGCCGCCGTGAAATGGACGCCGACCTTCGCCGCGCCGAAGGCCAGGGAGTGGCACATGTTGTTCCCGTCCCCCACGTAGCACAGCTTGAGACCCGAAAGCTTTCCCTTCTTCTCCCGCAGGGTGAAGTAGTCCGTGAGAGCCTGGCAGGGGTGGAGCTTGTCGGTGAGCCCGTTGATCACGGGGATGGAGGCCCACCGGGCCAGTTCGGTCACCACTTCGTGGCCGAAGGTCCGGGCCATGATTCCTCCAAGATAGCGCGAGAGGACCCGGGCCGTGTCGGCGATGGTCTCGCCCCGCCCGATCTGGAGGTCCCTGGGACTCAGGTAGAGGCCCGTCCCTCCCAGTTCGAAGATCCCCACCTCGAAGGAGACCCGCGTCCGGGTGGAAGGCTTCTCGAAGTAGAGCCCCAGGGCCAGGCCGTCCAGGGCCCGGCGGAATTCCTGGGGCCGGGCCTTGATCCTGGCCGAAAGGTCAAGGAGGTCCCCCATTTCGGCGGGGGTCCAGTCGTGCAGGGTGACGAAATCCTTGTGGGCCATGTTCTCCCTCCCGGGGAAAGAGTCTGGTTTTTGAGAAAAACTGTTTCTACCCCGGGGATTACAATGGCCGCAAGGATCCTACCGGCCCGGAAGGCCCAGGAAAGGAGGTCTTTTGGAAAGAGAAGGTAAAGCCATCGGCCTGGTGGCCATGGGAGGCCACGCCTTCATGCTCCCCGGTGAGAAGGGAACCTTCGAACAACACATCCAGAACGCCGAGGAGATCTCCCAGAAACTCATGCACCTGGTGGACCGGGACTACGACCTGGTCATCACCCACGGCAACGGCCCCCAGGTGGGCAACCTCCTCCTCATGACGGAACTCACCGGCGCCCAGGTGCCCCCCATGCCCCTGGACGTGCTGGTGGCCCAGACCGAGGGAAGCCTGGGATACATCCTCCAGCAGGCCCTTCTCAACCAGATCGCCCGCTCCCGCCGGGAGAAAAGGGTGGTCACCGTGGTGAGCCAGGTCGTTGTGGACCGGGACGACCCGGCCTTCCTGGAACCCTCCAAGCCCATCGGCCCCTTCCTCTCCAGGGAAGAAGCGGAAAAACGCAAACGGGAACTGGGCTGGGAGATCATGGACGACGCCGGGAGGGGATGGCGCCGCGTCGTGCCTTCGCCGGCGCCCAAGGAGGTGGTCCAGCACCGGATCATCCGGGACTCTGTCCGGGCGGGCCACATCGTCATCGCCTGCGGAGGCGGCGGGGTGCCCGTGCTCCGCAGGCAGGACGGAACCCTCGAGGGCGTGGAGGCGGTGATCGACAAGGACCTGACCAGCTCGGTCCTGGCCGGCCAGGTAGGCGCCGACCTGCTCGTGATCCTCACGGACGTCCCCAACGTCTTCCTGGACTGGGGAAAGCCCACCCAGCGCCCCCTCGGGGCGGTCACGGTGGGCGAGATGGAAACCTACGCCCGGGAGGGCCAGTTCGCGAAAGGCTCCATGGGCCCCAAGGTGCGGGCCATCCTCAACTTTCTCTCCGCCGGGGGCAAGCGCGGACTCATCACGAGCCCGGAGAAGCTGGACGAAGCCCTGGAAGGCCGGGCGGGCACGCATTTCGTGGGAGGGTATTGACCCCTTCCGCAAAAAAAGACCGCCCCCCCGGCCCCCGGAAAGGCGGTCTCGCGGACATTCTCAGGCCCCGCAACCTCCGCTCGGAGGCTTCACCACCTTGATCTTCACCTTCCTGGTGTATTTCCTCTTCTTGGGAATATGGTGGGGATTGGGGTTTCCGTAGGGATAGTAATGGATGTAACAGTCGCAGAGGGCCATGTCGAAACGGCAGCGAAGCTTGTCGGAGGGATCGGGAGGAACGGGAACCTTGGCGTCGTAATGGTGGTCCCGGAAAATCTTGAGCCAGAGATTGATCCCCCCGGCCAGGATGTAGACGTTCTCCATCCCGCTTGCCCGAAGAAGCTTCCAAGCCTCGGTGGCGGCCTTCTCGTCGTTGGACATGACCACCTTCACCGCCTCGGGCGGGTATTTCTTGACGAAGTCCATGCCGATCTCTTCGAGGGGGACCCGCTCGGCCCCCACGATATGGAAGAGGTTGTAGTCCGTCTCGGAGCGGACGTCGAACATGAAGAGCCGGAGTCCCCGGTTGAAGCGGAGGTCCAGCAGTTCCCCGGGGTCGATCTGGACCTCCCGGTTGCGGATCTGTTTTTCCAACTCCGCCTTCATCCACCGGAGCCTCCTGGCCGTCGTGGGCTGGCCCACGGCGGCGAGCCCCGCCCCCAGGACCAGGAGCCCCAGGGCGCCGGCTTTCTTCAAGGCGCTCACGACTCACCTCCTTCGGCTTTCCCGTAGGGACCGGGGAAGATCTTCTCCAGCTTCTCCGCCCCCCAGAACATCCCAAGGGCCATGAGAACCACCGCCAGGGCCACCCAGCCCGGGTCCACGCCGAGCCAATCGAAGAGGGTGTAGCGCCCCTTGGCCCCGGCGTAGGCGTAGAAGTAGGGAAAGAGGGTCTCCGCCTCGGCGAAGATCACGATGCCGCCCAGGATCCCCCCCAGGAAGAACATGCCGTCCACCTTTCCCGTGCAGGTGGCCACCATGGAGGTTCCCGGACAGTATCCGCCGATCATGAAACCCGCCCCCAGGATCAGTCCGCCCAGGATGGCGGTCCAGATGAAGGTGGGATCCACGAAGATGTGGGAGAAGTCAACCCACCCCATGGCGCAGGACCAGAAAAGGAGGAGCATGCACCAGACGATGGCGGTGAACATCACCTTCAGGACGGTCTGGTCGAAGAGGTAGAACTGGGCGGCCAGCCTCCTGGAATCCCCGAAACCCGACCTCTCCAGGGTGAACCCGAAGGCCATCCCGATGGCGAGGTTGAGAAGAATCGAACCGAAATCCATGGCGCCCTCCTCCCTACGTCCAGAGTTTCCGCATGGGCCAGGCCAGGAGGAATCCCCCGGCGAATACGGCAAAGAGAAAGAGCCACGACCCGACCGCCAGGGTGGCCCCTCCCGAGAGGCCCTGGCCCGAGGTGCACCCCCTGGCCATGCGGGCCCC
>JALUZX010000858.1 GCA_027011425.1 Planctomycetota bacterium | reverse complement strand
GTCGCCAACTTCATCAACATCTTCGATCCCCACCTGGTGGTGCTCACAGGCGGGGTGACGGCCCTGGGCGGGTCCTACCTGGGGGAGGTGCTCCGGGAAGCCGAAAGGAGGGCCTTCGCCGAGGCCTTCGCGGAAACGGAGATCGCGCTCTCCCGCCTGGGAGACAAGACCGGCGCAGTGGGAGCGGCCTGCCTCGCCATGGAGGCCGCCCGGGAAGGGGGAAGCAGGCCGTGAAAGGAAGGAACTACAAGGTCCCATCCAAAGATTACGGTGTTCAGTACCGGTCGATCCTTCCCGGGATCCTGAAGGAGATCGAAAGGGTCTTCCTGGAGGAGGACCCCATCCTTGGAAAACCGGTGGAGCGTTTCGAGGAGGAGTTCGCCCGCTGGTGCGGCGCGGACCTCGCCGTAGGGGTGGGTTCCGGGACGGACGCGATCTACCTGGCCCTCCGGGGCCTGGGAATCGGCCCGGGCGACGAGGTCGTGACCAGCGGCCACACCTTCTTCGCCACCCTCACGGCCGTCCACATGACCGGCGCCGTCCCCGTCCTCGTGGACCCGGACCCCAAGACCATGAATCTCTCCTCCCGGGGGGTGCTGGAGGCTCTCACCCCCCGAACCCGGGCGGTCCTGGCCGTCCACATCTACGGCCTGCTCTCGCCGGTGGAAGAGATCCGGGAGATCTGCCGCGAGAAGGGCCTCCTCCTTGTGGAGGACGCCGCCCAGGCCCACGGCGCGCGCGGTCCCGGCGGAAGGAGGGCCGGGGCCTGGGGCGAGGCGGGCTGCTTCAGTTTCCACCCCAGCAAGAACCTGGGAGCCTTCGGGGACGGAGGCATGATCGTCACCTCCGACCCGGCCCTGCGCCGGGTCCTCCTGGAGTTGCGCAACCTGGGAAAGAAGAACAAGTACGAAGTCCGCCACGTGGCGCCCAACACCAAGCTGGACACCCTCCAGGCGGCGATCCTCTCTGTGAAGCTCCCCGGCGTGGACGCCTGGAACGCCCGCAGAAGGGAGATCGCCTCTTACTACAGGAAGGAACTGGAGGGCGTGGGCGACCTGGTTCTCCCCTTCGATCCCGGAGGGGAGGCCCACGTCTACCACCTCTTCGTGGTCCGCACATCCAGGAGAGACGAACTCCGGGCCCGGCTCAAGAAAGAAGGAATCAACGCCGGCGTGCACTACCCCGTTCCCCCCCACCTCCAGGAGATGGGCGCCGGGATCGTCCTCCCCCGGGGAGGACTTCCCGTGACGGAGGAGCTGGCCCGCACGGTCCTCTCCCTCCCCGTCTCCCACGAACTCCGGGACGACCAGGTGGAATATGTCTGCGCCAGGGTCAAGGCTTTCTTCCGGGGAGGATAAGCGGGGAAGGCCCGTGCTGGCCGTCCTCGGGGGATCGAGCGCCTTCACCCCTCTCCTTGCCTCGGCACTGGCCGGCCTGGCCGGGGAAATCCCCCGGCTCCAGGTCCGCCTCCAGGGGAGGGATCCCTCCCACCTGGACCCGGTGGCCCGTTTTTGTAACCTCCACGCCTCGGCGAGGGGGGTGGACCACGCCTACCAATGGACTCTCTCCCCCGCCGAGGCGATGGAGGGAGCGGACCTGGTGGTGAACCAGGTCCGGGTGGGAGGATGGGAAGGAAGGATGCTGGACGAGACTTTTCCCCTTCCTTTCGGGTATCCGGGAGACGAAACCATCGGCCCGGGAGGCCTGCTCTCGGCCTTGCGCTCGGCGGGCCCTGTCCTGGAACTGGGCCGCCTGGCCGCGGCCCGGGCCGGCCCGGGGGCCTTCTTCCTGAACATGACGAACCCCCTGGGCGTCCTCACGGCGGGCCTCGGCCGGATCCCGGGGCTCAGGGTCTTCGGCCTCTGCGAGCTTCCCCAGGTCGTCCTGGAGAAGGCCCTCGCCGCCGCGGGATTCCCCGCGGACGGAGTGGAGCCCGATTACCTGGGGGTGAATCACCAGGGATGGTTCGTCCGGGTCTTCAGGGAAGGAGAAGACATCCTTCCGGAAATCCTCGAGGCCCTGGACCGGGAGGCGTCGCTGAGGATCTGCGGGGTGGACCTGGAGGTCCTCCTGGAATGGAAGGCCCTTCCCCTTCCCTACCTTCGGCTCTACTTCCACAGGGAGAGGGAACGGCGAAGACTGGAAAACCGGCCCCGCCCCAGGGGGGAAGAACTCAGGGAGACGGCCCGGGCCCTTTACGAAGCATATGCAAAACGGGAAGACCCGGCCTTGCCGGCCCTCCTGGGAAAGAGAAAGAGTCCCTGGATCGACAAGGCCCTGGCCCCGGCGGCGGCATCCCTCCTGGGGGGAAGGCGGCGGACCCTCTACCTTTCGGGGGTGGAGGACGGCGGCGCCCTGGGCCTGGATCCGCCGGGCCCGGTGGAACGGCTTTGCCGCGTCTCCGCCCGGGGACCGGATGCTTTGCCTTTCCATGAACCCGCCCCTTACAAAGGGGGGCTCTTTGATCCCATTCTCGAATTCATGGAGAAGATCCTCCGCTTCGAAGAGGCCGCCCTCAGGGCCGCCCTTTCTCCCGGGGAGGAGACCATCCTGGAGGCCCTCCTGGCCCATCCCTGGAAAATCCCTCTCGACAAGGCCAGGACCATGGCCCAAGCTATGGTACGTATTCACCCCCCCGGGGAGGGAGGGGTTCCATGAAAACCCAAGGACCAAGGAGCAGCTTATCGGTGTTCCCGAGCCGGAATGCAGGCGAACCATGATCCCCTTCGACCAAAGGACCGAAAGCTCCCGCGAACACGACTTCCTCCGCGCCCTCCGGGAAGGGCGGGTGAAGCCCGGGGACCTTTCTTCAGCCTGCCTGCCCTTCCCCTTGAAGATCCAGATCCAGACCCAGAGTCTCTGCAACGGGGCCTGCGGCTTCTGTCCCTGGACGAGAACCAGCATCTCTCTTCCGCAGGGCCGCATGGACGAGGGCCTCTTCTACGGCCTGGCCCGCCAGATCGCCGGGAGGGGCGTGGAAAGGGTGGGGCTCTTCCTCATGAACGAGCCCCTCCTGGATTCCAGGCTGGAGGAATTCACGGCGGTCCTGAAGAAGAAAGACCCCTCCCTCCGGGTCCTGGTCTACACCAACGGAATTCTCCTGGACGGAAAACGCTTCGAAAGCCTGGCCCGGGCCGGAATGGACGAGATCGACATCTCCATTCCCGCCTTCGAGGCCGACGCCTACCACCGGGCCACGGGAGGGCTCTCCTTCGCCAGGCTTCTGGCCAACCTGGAGGAGATCCGGTCCCTCATCTCCCTGGACGGCGATTCCTTCCCCCGGGTGCACCTGGTCTCCCTGGACATCACGGGCCGCCGGGACCCGGCCGCGGCCTTCGAGGAGAAGACCGGGTTCCCCGTCCTCTTCAAACCCCTCACCAACCGTGCGGGGCTCGTGGACACCAAGCGCTTTCCCTCGGCCCCCGAAAAAGGCCCGCGGCCGGTGCCCTGCCAGAGACCCTTCGTCAAGGCCTATATCCTCTTCAACGGAGACGTCCTGCTTTGCAACTGCGACTGGGAGAGGACCACCGTGGCGGGGAACCTCCTGGAGGATTCCCTGGAGAGGATCTGGAAGAGCCCCCTCCTGATGGAGATCCGGAAGAACCACATCCTGGGCTCCCATCCAGAGGACTCCCTTTGCGCGAAATGTGATTATCCATTCCTGGTGGAGTCGTGAAGCTCTCCCTCTGTCCCCAGGCCCTCTACCATCTTTCCCTGCCGGAGGGGCTTGATTTCATCGCCTCCCTGGAAGGGGTGGAGGCCCTGGAGCTTCCCGTGCACAAAGAGAATCCCTGGGTGGACCTGGAAGAACTCCTCGGGGGAAAGGCGGGAGAGTTCCAGGACCTTCTCTCCGCCCGGGGGCTGCGCCTCTCGGCCCTCTCCAACCACCAGGAAGGCCAGCTCCTCCTCGGGCCCCACCACTCCGACACGGACCGGATCCACCGGGGCGGGCCGGCCGAGAAATCCTCCTTCGCGGAAGAGCGCCTCCTCCGGACGGGAAGGCTCGCCGCAGAGATGGGGGTGGGGCTCGTGGTGGGCTTCCTGGGGTGCGAAGACTATTCCCGCTTCTTCCCCTGGCCCGACCCCAAGGGATGGGAATCCATGATTCCCGCCTTCCGGGAAAAGGCCCTCCCGATCCTGGACGCCTACGCCGACATGGGCGTGGCCTTCGCTCAGGAGCCCCATCCCAAGCAGATGGTCTTCAACATCGAGACCGCCCTGGAGAGCGTGGAGATCCTGGGCCGCCACCCGGCCTGGGGATTCAACCTGGACCCGGCGAACCTTCTTCTCGCCGGGGTGGACCCGGTGGTCTTCGCCGCCGAACTTGGAGACCGGATCTTCCACGTCCACGGCAAGGACGGAGAGGTCGTCCGGCACAACCAGGCCAGGTCGGGCCTCCTCGCCCGGGGGGACTGGAAACGGCGGGACCGGGGATTCCGCTTCCGCGTTCCCGGATGGGGCGACGTCCCCTGGAAGAGGTTGATCTCCGAGTTCGTCCTGGCCGGTTACGAAGGCTGCATCGCCCTGGAGAACGAAGACCCCCTCTTCGACCCGCTCGACGGGCTCAGAAAAGGCCGGGACTTCCTGGCCCCCCTCCTTCCCAGGGGAAAACCCAGGGAAAGGTGGTGGTAGGAATGCCGCCCCCCCGGAAAGGCCTCCTCCTGGCCTTCCCCCCGGAGCTGGACTACCTGGCCGGGCTCTTCCTCCCCGACCTCACCCGGGCCCGCCTTCTCGGAAAGGCCTTTCTCTTCTGCCGGAAGGCGCGCCGGGAAGGCAAGGAGGTTCTCCTGGACCCGGGAGGGGAAGGCCTTCCCGCGGGAGAGAGGGCCCGCGCCCTCCAGGACC
>JALUZX010000857.1 GCA_027011425.1 Planctomycetota bacterium | reverse complement strand
CGCAGAAGAGCACCTCCCGGGAGGGCTCGTTTTTTCCGGGCCTCCTGCTTCTCAAGGGGCGGTTCCTCTCGGTTTTCTCTTCCTTCCCGGAAGGAAGGGATCCCTCCCTTCCCTGGGGGGGCTCCCGGGGGAGACTTGACCCCCACAGGGCGGGGAGGTAAAAGCCCGCCTTTCCCCCCTGCCGCGAAGGGGGAAGGCCGAGAGTTCGCCTTTTTTTCCAGGACCCAAAAACATTTTCCTCCAGGTCGGTTTTTCTGATGGACGCCCTCCTGAACCATACCCCCTGGACCCCTAAGGCGGCAGGAAAAGGAGCGTTTGTCCCGGAAAAAACCCCGGACCTCTTCTTGTTCCTCCTGTGCCCGCCTGGCCCGGGGGCCGGGAGGTCCATGTCTTCCTTTTCTGCACCCTTGTTTTTCCACTTTTCTTGTTCGGTCCGGAAGGGCCTCCTCCTTCGGGAGAGGGCCTCTCGCGGAAGAGTCGAGGCCCCCCCCCGGGGTCTTGGGCCCAGGAGGTGATCTGGTGAACCGGGAAGGACTCAGGATTTTTACGGGAAACGGGAACAGGGAACTGGCCCTGGAGATCTGCGCCGAGCTGGGGATGCCCCTGGGCGCCGCCTACGTGGGGCGGTTTCCCGACGGGGAGGTGGACGTCAAGGTGGAGTGTGACGTCCGGGGAGGAGACATCTTCATCATCGAGCCCACCTGTCCCCCGGTGAACGAGAACTTGATGGAACTCCTGATCCTCACGGATTGCGTGAAACGGGCTTCGGCCAACCGGGTCACGGCGGTGATCCCCTACTTCGGCTACGCCCGGAAGGACCGAAAGGACGAGGGCCGGGTGCCCATCACGGCCAAGCTCGTGGCGAACCTCATCACCAAGGCAGGGGCCGACCGGGTTCTCACAGTGGACCTTCATGCCGCCCAGATCCAAGGGTTCTTCGACATCCCCGTGGATCACCTCTATGCCAGGACGGTCCTGCTTCCCGTGGTGCGCCGGATGAACCTCAAGGACCCTGTTGTGGTGGCCCCCGACGTGGGAGCTTCCAAGCTCACCCGGGCCTGGGCCAAAGCCATCAACGCTGGGATGGCCATTGTGGACAAGCGGAGGATCACCGGAGACAAGACAGAAGTGGAGAATATGGTGGGGGAGGTGGAGGGCCACGACGTTCTGGTTGTGGACGATCTCGTCGCCACGGGAGGATCCCTGGCGGACGCCGCCCGGGTGGCCAAGGAGAGGGGCGCCGGAAGGGTGGTCGTGGCCGTGACCCATGCCGTCCTGGTGGGAAATGGCAAAGAAAAGCTCCAGGAGTCCTGCGCCGAGAAGATCCTCATCACGGACACGATTCCCCACGACAGGGGAAGCCTTCCGCCCAAGTTCGAGGTCGTGAGCGTGGCGCCCCTTCTGGCAAGGGCCATCGAAAGGATCCATCGGAGTGAATCGGTGAGCTATCTTTTCCAAGCGGAGATTTGACTCCCCGGGAAGCAGGAAAGTAGGCATCTCCCATGGGTTTCGCCGCCGGGGGGCTGGCGTTTGCCCTGTGAGGTGGGTAATCTCTCCGCCCCTGAAACCAAAGAAACGGACGAAAAGCCATGGAAAAGATCGTGATCAAGGGCCGGCACCGGGAGGAGAAGGGCTCCCGGGCGGCCAAGGCCTTGCGGGCCAAGGGCTTCGTTCCTGTCGTGCTCTACGGCCGGGAGGACAGGAAGACTCTGCACCTCTCCCTGGATGGGAAGGCCGTGGAAAAGATGCTCCGCGGTCATGCCCGGGTGGTGGAGGTGGACCTGGACGACGGGAGCAAGGAGAGCGGCCTGGTCAAGGACGTGCAGTTCGACCCTGTGACCGACCAGGTCCTGCACATGGACTTGGTCCATGTGGACCTGACCAAGCCCGTGGAGGTGGAGGTTCCCCTGGAGTTCGTGGGGCACCCCAAAGGAATCAGTGAAGGCGGGAAGTTCACCCACGACCTGGCCGATCTCCCCCTTGTCTGCCTGCCTACGGAGATTCCCCAGGTGATCAAGGTCAAGGTTTCCCACCTGGGCGTGGGGGACCACATCACCGCGGGAGACCTGGAGATCCCGGAAAACGTCAAGCTCGGCGTGCCCCCGGAGACGGTGGTCTGCCACGTCAAGGCCTTCCTGGCCAGGGCGGAGGATCACGAAGAGGAGGCCGAGCCGGGCCCTTCCGAGCCCGAGGTCATCGGGAAGAAGGACGAAGAGGAAGGGGAGAGCTGAACCTCCATGTATCCTCCGGCTGGAGGGGGCTCCCTTTGTCCGGGCTTTCCTGGGGCTTTCCCGGTTTCTTGCCGGGGAGGCCCCTTGAAATTCCCGGGGGCCTCGCTACTCTCATCCGCTCTTTCCCCGGCGAGAGGGGGAGGTCGTGGTTGAAGACCGGCCTTCCCGGATCGTCGTGGGGATCGGCAATCCGGGCCCCGACTACTCCGGGACGCGGCACAACCTGGGTTTCCAGGTGGTGGAGCGGGTCGCGGAGGATCTGGGCCTGAAGCTGGGCCGGCCCTTCGGGACCACCCGGAAGGTAGGAAAGAGCCGGTGGGCCCTCGGCCGGGGGCCGGCGGGAACGTTCCTTCTTCTTCAGCCACTCACGTATGTGAACCTGACGGGGAAGGCCGTGGCCCGGGCGGCTGCCTGGACCGGGGCGCCGGCGGAAGCGATCTTTGTTGTTTGCGATGACATGAATCTTCCCCTGGGCAGGATCCGGATCCGCCCGCGGGGGAGCCACGGGGGCCACAAGGGGCTCCTGTCCGTGGGGAATTCCCTTCGTACCTGGGAGTTTCCCCGCCTAAGGATGGGGATCGGTAAACCTCCTCCCGGGGAGGAAGTGGATTTCGTCCTGGGCAGGTTCCTCCCCGAGGAGGAACCCCTGGCGGACAAGATGGTGGGCGAGGCCGCCCGGGCGGTCTCGGAGTTTCTTCAGGGCGAGGCCCTGGAGAGTTTGATGAACCGGTACAATGCGGGTTGAGACGCAGTCAATCAGGCGGCGCCGGGTCCGGGTGGGACCCAGGGCGTCCGAAAGGTGAGGAGCCTTGCAGAACCTAAAGGATATTCAGCCGAAGCCGAAACTTAAGAAATACGAGGCCATGTTCCTCCTGGACAACCGGGAGGTGAAGAAAGGCTGGGATTACGCAAAAGGGATCCCTCTTTCGATCCTGGAAAAGAACGGGGCCAAGATCGTCAGCGCCAGGCGGTGGGACGAGAGGAAGCTGGCTTACGAGATCAAGAAGCAGAAGAGAGCTACCTTCCTCCTGGTCTTCTTCGAAGCCCCTCCCGAGAAGATCTCTCTTCTCAACAGGGAGATCCAACTCACCGAGGGCATCCTCAGGCACCTGATCCTGGTGCACGACGAATTCCCTCCTGTTGCCTTCGAACCCGTGGAGGACGACGTGGACGTCTCCAAGATCCCCCTGGGTGACGAGGAGGAACCGGAAGAGCCCCAACAGGGAACCCCGGAGGAAGGCGGGCCCCAAGAGGGCGTGGAGGAGAAATCTTCTCAGGTTCCGGGGGAAGAGACGGCGGAAGTGGAAACGGAAGAGAAGACCGGCGCCGGCGATGGGGAGAAGACCTCCCCGGAAGGGGAGAATCCCGCCGGTGGTGAGGAAGAGACCAAACCCCAGGAAGGGTGAAAACCATGGCTGAAATCGGAAGGGCCAAGAGAAAATTCAGGAAGTTTGGGAGCCGCAAGAAGCGCGCTGTTCCGGCGGAACCGCTGGATTACAAGAATGTCGCCTACCTGCAGAGCCTCATTTCCCCCCAGGGCAAGATGTTTTCCCGGAAGAGGACGGCCTTCTCGGGGATCGACCAGAAGAAATTCAAACTCGCCGTGAAAAGGGCCCGGTTCCTCGGGCTCCTTCCCTACGTGGGTTGAGGAGGGGTTCATGGAAGTTCAAGTGATCCTCCGCAAGAACGTGGAGAAACTGGGCAGGGTTGGTGACGTGGTGAAAGTCCGTGCGGGATATGCCCGGAACTACCTTCTTCCCCAGGGAATCGCCTACCCTGTGAGCGCCGACAACATCAAGAGGATCCAGGCCGAAAAAGAGCGGGCCCGCCAGGAGGAGGAGCGGCGCCTGGATGAGATCAAGTCCTTCGGCGAAAAACTTGCGAGCACCTCGGTGACCATCGAGGCCAAGGCCGAAGAGGGCCGCCTCTTCGGTTCGGTGACGGCCCAGATGGTGGCGGATGCCCTCAAAGCGGAGCGGGGCCTGGAGATTCCCGTCAAGTCCGTCAAGCTGGAACACCCCCTCAAGGAGATCGGCGTCTACGACGTGCCCGTCCACCTTCACCCGGGCGTGGAGGTGAACCTCAAGGTCTGGGTCGTGGAAGCCCGTTGAGGGGGAGCGACCCTCTCGGGCTCCGATGCAGGAAACTCCTCCTTTCCCGGGAGGAGTTTTTTTGTGACCTTGAACCTCCGTCTCCCACCATTCAGGATGTCCGGCCCGGCAGAAGAAACCCACCTGTGGCCGAGGGAGGGTGCCCGAGATGATCGAAGCAGATACCATTTCCGGAAATCCCGGCGTCCTTCCCCACAACCTGGACGCCGAGCGGGCCGTGCTGGGAGCCCTTCTCCTGGCTCCCCAGATCACGGGAGACGTGGCCCAGATCCTGGAGGCCGAGGATTTCTACAACCCCGGCCACCGGTGGATCTTTTCCGCCGCTCTGGCCCTCTACGAGACCAAGGGAAGTTTCGATCCCATCCTGGTGGGGGAGGAACTCCGTTCCATGGGGAAACTCGAGGAAGCGGGGGGGGAGGAATACCTGGACAGCCTTCCCTTGAGCGTCTCCTCCCACGCCCTGGTGGAGGACTACGCCCGCTTGATCCGGGAGAAATCCCTGCTC
>JALUZX010000856.1 GCA_027011425.1 Planctomycetota bacterium | reverse complement strand
TCTCCGGGGCGGGTGATGGAAGAGAGGATCTCCAAGAAGAAGCAGGACCTCCTGTCCCAGTTCCAGGAGGCCGCCGGCGCCGTGGAAGAGGCCCTGGCCGCGGCCAGGGAGGGGTCTTCCAGGGGGAAGGAAAAAGAAGAGATCCTGGACCGGGCCGCGGCAAGGCTTGTGAACCTCGTCCTGGACCGGGGAGAGGTAGCCCTTCGCTTCACCGAGGCCTGGCCCTTACTGGAGGCCCGCACCGGAGCCTTTCCCATCCCCAAGCCCCTTCTCAACCGGGTGTGCCGCCGGGCCTTCCAGGAGGGACTCAGGGCCCTTCGTTTCCATTCCTTCCTCAACCAGCGGGAGGCGCGGAAACTCCTGGAGATCCTGGCCCGGGCCCCCATAGGAGGCCGCCAGGGCTCCGGGGAAGACGAACCCGACCTGATGACCCAGCTCTGGGAAGCCGACCTCAGGACCCTTTCCCTGGAAGCCGTGGGAGACTCCCACCTCTCCTCCTTCTCAGGGCTGGACACAGGCCGGGGAGGCCGGGTCCCCTTTCCCTCCTTCGGGGGAAAGGACAAGGTCCGCAAAGAAATCCGGACCCCCTTGCTCCTCAGGACGGGGATCTTCCTGGTCCAGGCCCTGGCCGAAAACCCGGAACGGCGCTCCCGGGTGGCCCCCCTCTTCCGCCAGGTCCTGGAAGGCCTGGTTCGGCGGGGAGACCTGGCCGGCGCGGTGGAACTCTTCCGGGTGATCGAAAGAACCAGGGAGATCACCGAGGCGGGTCTCAAAAGCCTCCAACAGGCACTGGACCCCTTCCGGAACAGGGCCTGGGCGGACTCGGTGATCCCCATGCTGGAAAGCCTGGGGGACCCGTCCACAGTGGGGAATTTCTTCTTTCTTCTGGGCCCGCCCCTGGTCCCCCACCTCCTGGAAGCCCTGAGGAGACCCGAATCCTCAGAAATCCTCTTCGACGTATTGTCTCACATGGCCCGCCGCGACCCCAGGCCCTTCCGGGAGTGGTTGAAGACGGCCCCTCCCCCGGGCCAGATGGACATCCTCAAGATCCTGGCCGAGGCCAAGGATCCCGGTCTTGTCCCCATCTCCCGGGACCTCCTGGAAAGCCCCCAACCCCAGGTCCGGGCCCTTGCCCTCAAGGCCCTGGCCCAGGCCCCCATGGAGGAGATACGGTCTTTCGTATGGAAGAGCCTGATGGACCGGTCCATCCCCGTCCGGGTCCTGGGCCTCAAGATCCTGGCCGCCAAGGGCGGAGAGGAAGACCTGGTCCCCTTGGAGAGAATCATCCACGGCCGGGCCTTCTTCCGCAGGGAGGTCCAGGAAAAACAGGCCGCCCTGGAAGCCTTGGCCCGCATCCAGGGAGAAGGGGCCCTGGACACCCTCCAGGAACTCCTTCACTCCAAGGCCCGGCCCGGAGAAGAGAAGGCATGGGAGGAGATCCGGTGCGCCGCCGCCCGGGCCCTCCAGTGGATCCCGGGGGAGAGGACCAGGTCCCTGCTCATCGAAGGGAGTCGTTCCGGCTCCCCCGCCCTCCAGAAGACGTGCCTCGCCGCCCTTCAGGCTTTCGTGAAGGGCCGTCGGGCAGATTCACCCACCCCCCCTCGGGAACCTCTCCTGGAGGAAAGCCCCAAAAAGGCCCCATCCAAGGCGAAGAGCCCCGGCTGAACCTGGACCGCTTCCACTTTCCACTCATCATTCCCGCCCGACTTTCCTCCAGGGAGCACCCGTTCCCGCCTGGATCCCACCCTGGGGCGGCGCCGGAACAGGTGATGACAAGGAGCCTCTAGAAAGGGCAACTCCGGCGGTTACACCCGACAAGGGGAAAAGAAGGACGATCCAACCCTTTCCTCGCCTTTCTTGCGAAAAAAACAGGCTTTTTTTCCCCCGGAAGCCCCGGAAGAGCCGTCTCCTCACACCAGGTCCGAATCCCCCAGGGTGTAGAACCAGTGGTCGGCGAGCCACTGGGAGGTCATGACCTCTTTCCAGAGGTAGGAGCCCAGCCGTCGTTCCAGGTACTGCTTCGAAGGGATCCACTGGAATCCCTCTTTCCCCAGGAAGGCCGCCTCGGCGGACCAGGGGGGAAGGACCGCCACGAGCCGCTCCCTCCCCTCCTCCAGGGCCGCCTCCCGGGCGGCCCAAAGGAGGGCCCGGCCCGCACCTTCCTCGCCGGGGAGCACCATCCACTCGGCGAAGGCGGCCCCTCCCGGGACCAGCTCGTTCCACAGGTGGAGCACGGCCAGGCCCTTCAAGACGCCGCCCCGCCGGGCAAGGAGAAAACCGTAGGCGCCGCCGGGTTTGCGGGTATAGCGCCAATCCAGGTAGGTCCCGTCCCTTTTGACGGCGCACTCCACCTCCCGGGACCACTCCTCCCAGAAGCGGTCCGCTTCCCCCTTGTCCAGGGACCGGGCCGATTCCACTTCCACCCCGGCCCGGCCGGTCGGTCCGGGGCGGAATCCCTCGATCTCGGCTACCAGGTAGTCCACGATCCGAACCAGGGAATATCCGAGATACCGGTTTCCGATCCGCCAGGCCGGGCGCACGGGGTAACCGAAGCCCACCGAGTCCTTTCCCAGCTCCCGGATGTAGTCGAACCAAGCGCGGCCCACTTCCACGAAGAGGCCTGGCTTCTTGAGCCCCTTGCGGAAATCCGGGTGGACCATGGAGTCCACGGCGTGGACGAAGGTCGTTTCCCCGATGGGGGACTTGGCCGCCATGGGCACGGCCGCGTATTGGGCGGCCACCTTCCCCTGGGGAGCAACGGCCAGGATGACCCGCATGCCCCGGGGGTTCTCCTGGAACTCCCAGCGCCACTCCTCCAGGGTCCGGTCCACGTAGCCCTCTCCGCAGACCTCCCGGAAGACCAGGTTGAACGTGGCCAGGATCTCTTTCTCGTCCCCCGGCTCGTAGGGCCGGATCACCAGGTTCTCCACGTGCCTTTCCTTTCTCCCAGCGTCAGACCAGGTCGGAATCCCCCAGAGTGTAATACCAGCGCTCCCGGAGCCAGGAAGGATCCCTGTAGAAGGTGACCACCCCCAGAACGTATGACGTTCCCATCACGAGAAAGCCTTTTCGCTGGAACTGGAGGAAGCGGGGATCCAGGGGGGAAAAGAGGGCCCCAAGAAAGACGCATCCCCTCCGGACGGCTTCCTCCTCCAGGGCCCCCAGAAGGACCTCGGCCGCCTCGCCGTCCCCGGAGGGCACGAGCCAATCCGCCAGGAGGCCCGTTCCCGGGACGAGAAAGTCCTTTTTCCGGAATACCGCGAGTCCTCTCGGTTTCCCGCTCCCCTTCTCCCGGGCCAGGAAGATCCTGTAGGGGCGGCCGGGACGGCCGGCGAAACGCCAGTTCATGTAGGCCGCGTCCCTTACCAGGGCGAACCGGAACTCCGGGGCCGTCTCCCTCCAGAGTTCGTCCGTCTCCGGCCCGAATCTCTCCAGGACAACCACCTCCAGAGCGTCCGTCTCCCTGGGCCTGGGGACGAAAGATCCTCCCCCGGTCTCGCGGAAGAGGATCTCCGTGGTCTCCACCACTTCGTATCCGAGATACTTGTTCCCGATCCTCCAGGCGGGAACGGCGTACCCGTAGGTCATGAGGTCCTTGTCGGGCCCGCACCAGCGCTCGTAGTAACGGCGCCCCAGGTAGACGAACAGGCCCGGTTTCCTCCGCCTGGCCTTCCAACCCCACCGGACCAGGTCGGTGAAACAGGTCACCTGGTCCCCCTCGTCGGGGGGATTCAAGCGCCTGTATTCGGGACGCACCATGAGGTCCACCGCCTGGACCACCACGGCCGGCCCCCTTCCCTCGAGGACCGCTCTCAGCGGGCAGCCCGCGTATTGACCCACTACCTTTTCCCCCTCCAGGGCGAGCATGATCCTGGGCTCCCCTTCCACGGGGTTCTCCAGGTAGAACCAGCGCCACCATTCCAGGTCCCGGGGAGCAATCCCTCTCTCGGGATCGGGAAAGATGGAGTTCCAGCAGGCCAGGATGGCCTCCTCGTCTCCAGGCCGATAGGGTCGAATCTCAAGGGCCAAAGGCACGCCTCCCTTCTTTCCCTTCTTTCGGCCCTTCCCCGGGTCGGACCGGAATCAGAGGGCCTCCAGGATCCCCCGGGTGCCGCTGGTCCCGAGCCTCTCCGCCCCGGCTTCCAGCAGGGCCAGGGCCTGGTCCAGAGTGCGGATCCCCCCGGCGGCCTTCACCCGGATCCGCCCGGCGGCGGCCTCGGCCATGATCCGAACATCCTCCACCGAAGCGCCCCGAGGGCCGAAGCCCGTGGAGGTCTTTACGAAGGCCGCCCCCGCCCGGACGCAAGCCTCCACCAGGGCGGCAATCTCCTCCTTCTCCAGGAGGCCCGTCTCCAGGATCACCTTGAGGGCCGCCGGCCCGGCGGCCTCCACCTGGGCCTTAACCTGGGCCTCCGCCTCCTCGATCCTTCCGGCCTTGACAAGCCCGAGATCGATCACCGTGTCCACCTCGCCCGCCCCCATCTCCACGGCCCGTCTGGTTTCGAACAGCCGGGTCTCCAAGTCGGAGGCCCCCAGGGGAAAGGCGGCGACGGAACAGGCCTTCACGCCCGAGCCCCGGAGGACTTCCAGGGCCGCCGGAAGGCGGGCGGGGTTGACGCAGGCCGAGGCGCACCCCCACTCCAGGGCCTCCCGGCAGAGGCGCTTCACCTCCTCGTCCGTGGCCTGGGGCTTCAAAAGGGTGTGGTCGATCCGGCCCGCCAGGGAGGAGCGGTTCCACTTCATTTCTTTTCCTCCTTCCTTCCAAGGGCGGCCAGGCCGGGAAGGGCCCGGTCCAGGAGGGCCGCCAGTCTACCGGCGGCGGCCTTCACCACGGAGACCACCTCCTCGTGGGAGAGAGG
>JALUZX010000855.1 GCA_027011425.1 Planctomycetota bacterium | reverse complement strand
TCCGTCTCCATCCGCTTCGTGAGGGAACAACCCCCGGCGGGAATCCCCTACCTCCACATGGCCTTCGGAGGACAGGACCCCGAGGCGGGCAAGAGAAGCCTGGGCCAGGAGTCCACGGGGGTCCTGGGAAGGGCCTGGTACGACTTCAAAAACGGCAACTTCGCCGACAACGACGCGGGCACGAGCCCGGGGCTCGGAATCTTCCCGGGGGAACTCTTCCTCTACCAGGCAAACCTGTACAACCAACTCTATCCAGGGTATATCACTACCTTCGGGAAGAGGTTCGCCCTCCTCTCTCCCCTGCTCGGGGGGACTCCCGTGGGGAAGGATCCCCTGGACGCGAAGGTGCTGGACCCGGAATTCGACTTCAACAAGGCCTCCGCCGCGGAGCGTAGCCGCTATCTCACCATCTTCCGGGCCGCCGACGATCTTGCCGTGGCCCTGGCAACGATCCTGGCCCACGAGGTGGGACATTCCCTCGGCCTGGTGGCTCCCGGCCCGCCCCCGGGCGGCCTCTGGGGGGACGAGACCCTGCACGTGGACAAGGCCCGGCCCGAGGACGTCATGAACGCCGTGGTGGGCTACGACGCCCTGGTGGAGGAAATCTACCGTTTCCGCCCGTTGAACATGGCCTACCTGCGGGAACGGATCCTGATCAAGTGAGGCGAGGGGAGGGGTGAAGACCATGAAACGTTCCATTTTCACCGTAATCGCTCTTGCGGGGGCCCTTTCGCTGGCCCCGGATCTTCTGCCCGCCCAGAGAGAGGCCTTCACCCTTTCCCGCCTGGTGAAAAGGGCCGGCAAGGCGGCCATTTTCCGGGTGGAAAGGGTTCTCCCCCTGGGGCGGGGGGAGAGCGCCGTGGTGCTCACGGCCCTGGACCCGGTCAAAGGCATCGAAAGATTCGCCAACCTCCGCGTGCTTCGCCGCGGCGACCTCTGTTTCGAGACGGACCTGGGCAGGCTCCCCGGGGGAAGCCGGATCCTGCTCTTCGCCGGGCCCGTCCCCGGCAGGCCCGGCCTCTACGCCCAGCTTCCCGGAGGGCTTCTCCCCGGGAGGACCGGCCTGGCCGAGGCCGCCCGGGCCCTCCTGGAGGCCCAAAAGAAAGGGGACCTTCCCCGGGTTCTTGCCGCCCAGCTCGCCCATCCGGATCCCCGGGTGTCCATGGACGCCCTTCTCTCCCTCTACAGGAGCCCCGCTGCGGATCTCTCCGCCCAGGCCGCCCGGATCCGCCCCGTCCTGGCCCGGCTGGTCAGGGCCGAGAGCGCCCGGCCGGACGCCTTCGCCACCTGGGCCGTCCGGCTCGCTCTGCGCCTCCACATGAAGGAGGTCGTCCCCGACCTGGCGGACGCATATATCCGTTCAGCCGGAGAAACAGGTTTTTCCGCTTTCCTCCTGGAAGCCATGAAGCGCCTGGACCCCGGCGCCGCCCTGCAAAGAGCCGCCCTGGCCGCCCGCCGGGGGAAGAGGCCCGCCCTGGCCGCCGCCAGGATGGCCGCGGCCCTGGGCGGATCCCTGGCGCCCTCCTTGCTCAGGGAACTGGCCCGCTCCCCCTTTCCCGAGGTCCGGGCCTCCGCCCTGAAGGGGGCCGCCTGGGCCGGGAAGGACCGGGGGAAGGAAAGCACGCCGCCCAGGCCGGGATTCCGGGCGATCTTCAAGGGGACGCGCAGATTCAAGTAAGTCCGGGGATCGGCGCTACAATCTCTTGGACTTGCGGAGAACCCAATAGAGCCTGAGACCCTCCTTGGGATCCCTCAAAAAGACAAGGAACGCGGAGTCCTTGCGGGCGGAGCCGAAAGAGTAGAGGCAGAGGCTCTCGTCGTCGGCGCTCCACCACTGGAACTGGTCCGCCTCCAGGAGATCTTCTCCCAGGTCCGGGGACTCCATGAGGGCGGCCCTGTCGATGGTGCGCTCCACCATGCCGCCCGGCCCGAGTTCCTCGATCCGGAAGAGCGGGTGCAAAAGGGCGGCCAGTTCCTTCTTCTTCCCCTTGCCCCCCAGGAGCGCCTCCCTCACGCGGCGGAGGGTTTCCAGGGCCTGGAACTTCAACTTCCTGGGGACGGGGGACCTTTTACCCAGGGCCACCTGGACCAGGGCGTCGTTGAGACGCCTCTGGCTCTTGAGGAGGTCCACCGTCTCCTGGAGCACCTTGGCCTCCCCAGGCCCGCCCCCCCCGGAAAGGGAAGCCCGGTTTCCCATGCGCCCGAAGATCAGGATGGCCCCCAGGGTGACGGCCATGAGTATCAGTGTGGGACGACTTTTTCCTCCCCGCAGGAAGGGCAGGGAGAAGGGCAACCCCAGGGGTCTCCTCCTCCCCTTCGCCAGGGAGGTCCCTCCTCTCCCCTCCACGTTGGCCTTCCATTCCAGGCCGAAGACCGAGGCGCACTCCCGGCATCCCGCCAGGTGGGCGGCCAACTCGCGCCGTGCCGCGGCGTCCAAGGTCCCCTGGATGTAAGGACCGAAGAGAGCCCGGTAGTAGGCGCAGGTCCTGGGGAGGATCTCGGCCATACTTCTTTTTTTCTTCGAACGGGCCGGGACCTTCCCTTGACTCTCTTTTTGTCCCTCAAGTTCGGGCCGCCTAAGGCCGATGGCCTTTCCAAGGGCTTTTTCAAAAAAACCCGCCCAGGGAAGGCGCATGGACCATGCAGCAAACCCGTGAAAAAAAGGGGAAACTTCTCCTGGAGGAACTCCCTCTTCTTCCAGGACAGGCTGAGTCTCTGGCAAAGGCCGGCATCCAGGGGGCGTCCGATCTGCTCAAACACCCGGCGGTCCAGGAGGGAATCGGGAAGATCCTGGCCCAACCCCGGGAAGGGTGGGACCGGGAGGTCCTGGACCTTCCCCTGGAAACCTTCCTCTCCGGGCCGGGATTGAAGATCCTTCAATCCAAGGGGTGCCGGACCTTGGAGCACCTCCTTTCCCTTCCGGCGAAAGACTACCGGGAGCTGAACTCCCTGGAATGGAACCCCCATGCCCTCCTGGAAGCCCTGGGAATCCCAAGGGGAGAGAGGGACGCCCTGGACCGGCCCATCGAGGAGTTCGCCCACACCCCAAGGGCGAGGAAAGCCTGCCGCCTCCTTGGGGTCCGCACCTTGAGGGACTTCCTGGCCCGGGACCGGTCCGAGTTCCTTGCCGTCCCCGGGGTGGGCCCGAAGACGTGGAAGGGGATCGAAAAGGGTGTCCGGGAATACCTCTCCCGCCACCAAGAGGCCCCGGAAAAGGGGCACCCGGGCCTGGACACCCCCCTCTCCAGGCTCGTGGAAAACAAGCGGGCCCTGAAAGCATTCGAGGAGCTGGGGCTCGAGACGGTGAAGGACTTCCTCCGCACCCCCAGGGAACGATTTCTTTCCCTGCGCAACTTCGGGGAACGGACCTGGTGGGAGGTCCAAGCCAGGATCCAGGCCCTCTTCGGGGCGGCCCATCCGGTTCCCCCGGCCTGTCCCCCATCCCTCCTGGAACTCCGGGTGGAGGTCCTCCCCCTGCCGGGGAGGGCCCTGACGGCCCTGAAGGAGCTGGAAGTGAAGACCGTGGGGGATCTCTTCTCCCTTCCCAAGGGCTATCTTCTGGCTCACCGCAACTTCGGCGAGGAGAGCTGGAGGGCCTTGGTGACCGCCCTGGACGAAGCCGTCCGCCAGGGAATCGACCAGGTGGCCGGCCCCCCGCCCGACGAGGTTTCCGGACTCGAGGAATTGAAGAAACTCCTCTTCGAGAGGCTCCCCGACGACAGGAGCCGCTTCGTCCTTGAGACCCGCACCGGCCTGGAAGGAGGCAAGATCCTGACCCTGCAGAGGCTGGCCTCCCGGCTGGGCATCTCCAGGGAGCGGGCCCGGCAGATCTCCAACAAGGTGAAAGAGACCCTTCTCCTCAAGGCCAGGCCCTACCTCGAGCGGCTCCGCAGGGAAGCCCTGGATCGGCTTGCCGCCCTGGGAGGAATCGCGACGGGCGCCGAGATGGAGGCCATTCCCCTGGCGAAGGGCCGGGGCGGCCCCAAGGCCAGGGCCCGGGCCGTGGAAGGACTGCTACTCTTCTTCTTCCCCGGGACCTTCCACAGGCTGAGCACCAAGGCCTTCACCACGGCCGACCCGGAGACGGTTCGACGCATTCAGAAGGTCCTGGAAGGTCTTTTCGCGGGCGAATCCAACGCCCGCCCCAAGGAGGACCTTGAAAAGGCCCTCCGCCGGGCGGACCTGGAGCCCGGAGAAACGATGGGCCTGGCCCTCCACCTCGCCAAGTTCCGGTTTGGCGTATCCATGGTCCGGGGGAAGAAGAGAGAGATCCTCCAGGCCCCGCGGGCCTGCGCCGCGGGAAGGGTGGAAGCCATCCTGTCCGAGCGGGAGGGTTCCACGTCTCTCTCGGACCTGCAGGTCCTGTTCTCAAGCCGCTATTCCTCTATTTCCAGGAAGAGGCTTCTCCGGATCCTTTCCTCGGAAAAGCGCTTCGTCCGGACCGGCCCCGAGAGTTTCGGCCTGGCCAGGGCCTTTCCCCTGGACCCGGAGAAGTGCCGGGCCTGGAGGGAGGAGGCCCGGCGGAAACTGGAAGAGGAGCGCAGGCCCATGCCGGCGGAGGAACTGGTCCCCGGGGAGGATCCCTACCTGGTGGCCCGGGCCCTCCGGGGCGCCAAGGGCGTCCGCTCCCTCGGCGGTCTCCTCTTCTCCCACGACCAGGCCGGCAGAAAAAGACCTTCCTGGGCGGAGGAGCGGGTGCGGAGCCTGCTCGAGGAGACGGGGCGGCCCCTTCCCCTGGAGGACCTGGTCCGGGCCCTCTCCCAGGGGAACGGCCCTTCGCCCGCTCTCCTGGAGGAGATCATCCTCTCCTCGCGGGCCTTCTGCCTCTACCCGGACGGCGCATACGGCCTTTCGGATTCCCACCCCGTTCCCCTGGG
>JALUZX010000854.1 GCA_027011425.1 Planctomycetota bacterium | reverse complement strand
CTGGAAGAGTCTTTGGATGCGCTCTTTGTCGACTTTGCGGAGGGTGGAGGCGGACCGGGGAAGGGCGGGTTCGCCGGCTTTTCCTCCGGGGGCGAAGGTCTGCCTCAGCGCCCCGGCGCAGAGCAAGAGAGACAAGGCCACTGTGAGGACCAGGGGGAGAGGGCTCCTGTGGGTTCTCCCGGGCGGGGCCGTTTCTCCTGTGACGCATCTCCGGCAGTGGAGACAATCGCCCTCCCCGGGATGGAGGATTCCCGTGTCGCACCTTTCTGGAAGGGGGGTGTGGGCCCACCGCAAAAGCGGCGCCGTCCTGGTGAAGAGCAGGAAGAAGGCCCCCAGGGGACAGAGGTAGCGGCACCAGAAGCGGAAGAAGAAGAGAGAGGCCCCCAGAAGCAGGAGGAGGAGGGCGCCTGTCCACAAGGTTCTTCCCGGGCCGAAGGCCGCGGCCAGGGGGTCGAAGGCCAGGATCCCGGGATCCCCCTCCAGGGCGAGGAAGAGTACGATTCCGAAAAGGAGAAAATACTTGGCCGACCTGAGAAACCTGTCCGCCCTCTTCGGGGGGCGGGAATCGAGGTTCAACCAGGAGAGGCTCTCCTGGAGGGCCCCAAGCGGGCAAAGGGAGGCGCAGTAGGCCGGCCCGGCCAGGACGGCGGCGGCCAGGCCTCCGGCGCAGAGGACCAGGAGCGTGGGTCTCCGGGAGAATCCGTGGAACCAGGCGGAGACCAGGGTGGCGGGGGCGAGCTGGAGGGCCGACCAGAGGCCCCCGAGGAGAAAGCTGGAGGCCAGGAAGAGCCGGCGCGTCCGTTTGCCTCCCGCCAGGTAGACCAGGATTCCCAGGGGAAAGGCCAGGACCAGGTACCAGAAGGGCGGATCCAGGGGGTGGGAGGGTCCCTTCTCCACGGAAAGGAGCTTCTTGCCCGCCAGGAGGGAGGCGGCCTTCTTCCCCGCCCGGGTCATGATCTCCACCAGCGCCCGGGATGTGATGGTGGCCCCCGCCATCCCTTCCACCGGAACCACTCCACCGGCCCTTCCCTCCAGGTCCCGGCGGAGGACGAAGACCTCTCCCAGCTTCCTTCCCACGAAGGCCTTCCTGAGCCAACGGCCCGCTCCCTCCACGTAGGCCGGGGTCTCTTCCCAGGAAAGGACCTGGACGTGGCGGATCACACCCTTTTCGTCGAAGACCACCAGTAGGTCGATCGGACCCGCGTAGCCGTAGACATCGGGCACGAGGGCCGAGGTGGCGAAGAGCTTCCCCAGGGGCTCCTTCCGGTCTTTTTTCACGATTTCCCCGTGGGGGAAAGGCTTTTCCAGAAGAACCATGCGGTCTCCTCCCAGGATGCGGGCGGCCCCGGCCGGGTAGAGGAGGGCCTTTTTCTCCCGGCGGCTTCTCACGATCGGAACCAGGCCCAAAAGGCAGGCCCCCGTCCAGAGCATGAAGAACCCGGCCCGGGGCCAGGGAAACCCGGCGTCCTTGGGAAGGTCCCCGCCCCGGGCCCAGGGAAAGACGCGGGCCGAGACCCGGGTGAGAAGGCTTCCGGGCCGTCCCGGGCCCAAAAGGAGGAAGAGGAAGAGCCCGGCCGAAAGAAGGGCGCAGAACAGGATGGTCCCCCCGAGCCCCAGGACGGGGAGGAGAAGGACGCCTGCCGCCGTTCCCCCCAGGGCCGCCCCGCCGTGGTCGGCCCCTTCCAGGCGGGCCGCCAGGTTTCCCTCGGGAGACCCGATCCGGCCGAGAAGGACCGCCCCGGCGGGGAAGACCAGCCCCGCCGCCAGCCCTCCCGCGGGGAAGAGGGCCAAGAGAAGGCCTTGGGAGAGCCGGGGCGGGTCCAGGAAGGCCAGGAGGAAGTATCCCAGGGCGGAAAGAGCGAGGAGGATTCCCGGTTTTTCCGCCCGGCCGCCCAGGAAGGCGGCCAGGGCCATGCCCGCCAGGAAGAGCCCCGAGGCCAGGCCGACTTTTTCGTAGAGCAGGCCCGCCTTGCACTGGTAGGAGAGGAGAAGGGCCAGGAAGAGGGAGATCCCCGCGCCGCCCGCGACGCCTACGGAAAGGGTGGAAATGGTTTCGGAAAAGCGTTTTTCCCGGGCCGGGGAGGAGAGGAGGCGGAAGAGGACCAGGAGGAAGAGGGCTCCCATGACCCAGGCAGGGGCCTCCCACCCGGCGCGGCCAAGGGCGGCCAGGAGGCGGGCCAGGCGGGGATCCCTGTAGCGGGTTTCCACGGCCAGGCCGGCGAAGAAGAGGCTGGGCCCGGCGTCGGTGTGGAGGGGGGCCTTTCCCCGGCGGGCCGCCTCCCGGCGGAGGAAATCCAGGATGCTTCTCCCCCGCGCGGGATCGCATGCCGAGGCCAGGGCCCCCCTGGGAAGGAAGGTGGGAAGAATGCCCGCGGCGAGAAGTCTTTTCTCCATCACCTTCCCGTCGCCTGTGGGATTTCCCTCCATGCGGGAGGCCAGAAACCAGGCGTAGACCCCGGGGACCAGTTCCACCTTGGAAAAGACGCTCTCTACCGTGGCCAGGAGGGTGAGGCCGAAGTCCAGCTTGGCCTTGTCGAAGGCCCGCTCCACCAGGGGCGCCCCGAGAGCGAAGACCCCTCCCCTGGCCAGGACGCCCCGGATTCCCAGAAGGGCCTCCCTGGTGAAGACCCGTCCCGCCGCGGCCCTCCCCAGGTCGGAACAGAAGACCGCCGCCAGGTCGAAGGGCCCGGTCCCGTCGCCCCCCCTCGCCAGGAAGGGGCGGGGATCGTCGTCGATCCACCGGATCCGGGGGGAAAGGAGGGCCTCCCTCTCCTTTTTGGGAAGCCTGGCCGCCAGGAGGTCCCGGGCGGCCCGGTCCGGGTCCACGGCGACGATCTCCTTCCAGGGGAAGGCGAGGAGATCGGCCAGGAGGGACGGGGGCGGAAGGCCGAGGAAGAGGAGGCGTTTCCTCTCGAGGGGTTGGGACGCCAGGATTCCCGATTGAAGGGCGGCCTGCTCCTTGTCCGGGGAGGCGGAAAAAAGGGCCCCGTCCCGGAAGACCAGGACCTGGTCCCCCATCCGGGCGATTTCCGTGAGGCCGTAAGGAGTCTCCCTCCTGTCCAGGAGGAGGGCCCCGGGATGGAGGAGCCGGAACCGGAGCCGGCCGGCGGCCCGGCCCGCCGGGTCGCCCGGCCAGAGGGCGGCCAGGAGGGCGGCCAGGGACCCCAGGGCCGGGAGGAGGGATTTCCGCCAATCGCCTTTGGATGCTCTCAGGCGCAATCGCTCCGCCGCGAGCCATCCGTAGAGGATGGCCCCGGCCAGCAGGAGCCCTGCAAGCGACCCGCCTCCCAGGCCGAGCCAGAGGGTGACGAGGCCGCCCCCGGCCAGGGAGCCCAGGGCCTCCAGGCCGTAGGCGCCGGTCGCGGCCTTTCCTCTTCCGGGGCCGGCCAGGGCGGCCGAGGCCCGGGAAAAGAGGAATCCCGTCACCAGGCTCACCGGGGCGCCCAGGGCGAGGAGGGCCGGCGCCAGGGCCCAGAGGGAGAAGTAGTCCCCGGGAGCTGTGCCCGTGATCTCCCGGAGAAAGAGGGCCCCCCCCACCTGGGCCAGGGCGCCGGGGAGGAAGAACCAGGCGGCCCGCCGGGCCTGGGCCGCGGCCCTTTCCTTCTCTTCCACGGGAAAGAGCCCGGCCAGGAGGGCGCCGCCCCCCACCCAGGCGAGCCAGGCCCCGAGCAGGATTCCCAGGACCAGCTCGTTAGTGCCCCCCGCGGCCAGGACCTCCCGGACCAGGGCCGTCTGGGCGACCAGGGTGAAAAGCCCGGAGAAGAAGAGAAGGGCCTTCATGAATCAACCCATCAACCGGGTTCCAGGGCCAGCTCCCCCATGAGCCGAGCCGAGGTCAGGATTCCCTTGTGGAAGCTCTCCAGGGAGAACTTCTCGTCCGGGGAGTGGCACCGGTCGCTCTCCAGGCCGAAGCCGAGAAGCAGGGTGTCCAGGCCCAGGATCTTCTTGAAGTTCCCCACCACGGGGATCGATCCTCCTGACCGTGTATAGAGAGGCCCCTTTCCGAATGCCTTCTCCAGGGCCCGGGCCGCGGCCCGGACCAGGGGGGAATCGGGGGAGAGGCTCACCGGGTCGGCGCCGCCGGTCTTTTTCACTTCCACCCGGACCCCCGGGGAGGCCCGGTCCAGCACGTGGGCCTCGAAGAGGTCCAGGACCTCCCGGGGATCCTGGCCCGGCACGAGCCGCATGGTGATCTTGGCGCCCGCCTCGGAGGGAACGATGGTCTTTCCTCCCTCTCCCCGGTAGCCCCCGAAGATCCCGTTGACTTCGCAGGTGGGCCGGGTCCATATGCGCTCCAGGGTGGAAAATCCCTTTTCCCCGAAGAGGGCGGGCGCCCCCGTGGAGGCCAGGAACCCCTCCTCGTCGAAGGGGAGTTCCTCCATGAGCTTTCTTTCCCGCGGGGCCGGGCTCCGGACCCGGTCGTAGAAGCCCGGGATGGCCACGCGCCTGTCCTCGTCGTGGAGGGAGGCGAGGATGCGGGCAAGCTCCAGGGCCGGGTTGGCCACGGCCCCCCCGAAACCTCCCGAGTGGAGGTCCCGGGCGGGACCGGAGACCCGGATCTCGGCGGCGGCGATCCCCCGGAGTCCCAGGGAGACGGCGGGCCTGCCGGGGCCGAACATGGCCGTGTCGGAGACGATCACCCCGTGGGCCTTCAATTCGTCTTTCCGGTCTTCCAGGAAGGCTTCCAGGTTGGCGGAGGTGACCTCTTCCTCGCCCTCGATCAGAAAGATCAGGTTGACCGGAATTCTTCCCGAGGCCGCCAGGTGGGCCCGGGCGGCCAGCACGTGGACCAGGAACTGCCCCTTGTCGTCCGAGGCGCCCCGGGCCACCACGTTCTCCCCGTCGATCCAGGGCTCGAAGGGGGGGCGGGTCCAGAGT
>JALUZX010000853.1 GCA_027011425.1 Planctomycetota bacterium | reverse complement strand
CCCCTTTTCGGTCCCGGGCCAAGGCGATCACCCATGTGGGAGGGGGTTCCTTGGAGCGGGCGGGGCCGCCCAAAAAAGGAGAGACCAGGGCTCCCTGGTGGTCCGTTTGGGCCTGGAGGTCCTCCCGGATCCCCTTGCCCGTCTCCCAGACGAGAACCCGGGCCTTCAAGGCCGCCAGGGGCGCTCCGTCCGGGCCTTTGAGAAAGATCCGGAAAGGCGGCCCGGAACTTCCCCCCCGGACCGGGCCCGAAGGAAGGGAGAGACCCAGAAGAATCCCGACGAGGCAAGAACGAGAGATCCCTTTCCACATGACCGCCTCCTTCCAGTTTGCCGGGGCCTTTCGGGCTTTGGACGGAAATGGGGCCTGCCCGAAATTTCCTCCAGGTTAGCAAAAAAGCCGTTTTTTTGGGAGCCGCGCCCAGGATCCAACCGGGTTCAGCGCCTTGGGGTTGGGGGTGGCCCGTCTTTTGGGCTTGTTTTTCGTAGAAAAAAGGCGTATCTGTACTCTCCGGCCGTTGGGACGCGGTATTTTCCCCTATCCCGAAACCGCCGGTCCGAAGAAAAGCCGTAGAAAGGCAAATTTTGAGAAAGGTTCTGCTCCTGCATCCCCGGTTTTCGCCTCATGGATTCTGGAACTACCGGGAAGTATGCAGGCTCGTGGGGGCGAAATACCCCGCCTCCCCCCTGGGGCTCATCACCATGGCGGCCCTCCTGCCCAAGGATTGGGATGTGGATCTGGTCGACCTCAACGCCCGGGAACTGGAGGATTCCAGGATCGACGAGGCGGATCTGGTCTTCATCGGGGGGATGCTTCCCCAGCAGGAGGAGATCCTCCGCCTTGTCGACAGAGTCCACCGCCGCGGCAAGAAGGCGGTCGTCGGCGGCCCGGACCCCACGTCCCAGCCGGAGCGTTACCGGTCCGCCGATTACCTGGTCCTGGGAGAGGCCGAGGCCTCCCTTCCCCTCTTCCTGGAAGACCTGGAGAGGGGCGCCTCCTCGGGGGTCTACGAGGCCAAGGAGCGGCCCGATATGTCGGCCAGCCCCGTTCCGCGCTTCGACCTCCTGAACTTTTCCGACTACGTCATGGTGGGCGTGCAGTTCACCCGGGGGTGCCCTTTCAACTGCGAGTTCTGCGACATCATCGAACTCTACGGGCGCGTTCCCAGGACCAAGTCCCCCTCGCAGATCGTGGAGGAACTGGAAACCCTCTACCGCCTGGGCCACAGGGGCCACGTGGATTTCGTGGACGACAATTTCATCGGCAACAGGAAGAGGGCCAAAGAGATCCTCCGGGCCGTTCTGGAGTGGTCCAGGCGCAGGGGGCATCCCTTCTATTTTTCCACCGAGGCCTCCCTCAACCTGGCCGGCGAGGAGGAGATCCTTTCCCTCATGGCGGAACTGGATTTCCGGTACGTCTTCATCGGGATCGAATCCCCCGACGAGTCGATCCTGGAATCGGCCGGAAAGACCGCCAATCTCCGGCGGGACATCCCGGAGGACCTCCGGAAGATCTACCGGCGGGGGATCGTGGTGAACGCCGGCTTCATCCTGGGGTTCGACGACGAAACGGACGGCATCGGGGCCCGGATCGTGGATCTCGTCCGGCGGGGGGCGATCTGCATGGCCATGGTGGGGCTTCTCTACGCTCTACCCAATACCCGGTTGACCCGGCGTCTCCGGAAGGAAAACAGGCTTTTCGAAGACTTCGATGTTCGTTCCCAGTCTTCCGCCGTGGACGTGGACCAGACCACCAGCGGGATCAACTTCGTGACGCGGCGCCCCAGGGATAGGATCATCGCCGATTTCCTCTTCATCCTGGACCAACTGTATTCGCCCGGCGATTACTTCGATCGATGCCTGGCGCTGGCCAAGGCTCTCCGGGTGAAGCCCAAGTTCAAGCCCCCTCTACGGGTCCTGGCGCGGAACCTCCGGGCCTTTCTCGGGGCTTCCGTCCGGCTCGGGCTCAGGCCCTCCACGGCGTTCTACTGGTGGAGGAACCTGGCCCTGGTCCTTTTCAGGCGTCCCTCTTCCCTGGAGACGCTGGTCAACCTCATGGTCATGTATCTCCATTTCGGGAAGCAGGCGGCCTTTCTCAAAGAGGTCATGCGCGCCAGGTTGCGGGAACCGGCGCCTCCCGCGCCGGGCGGGAGGAAAGAACCGGCGGCCCCTTCCTTCCACCCCGGGCTCACTTGATCCATTTCTTGATCCAGTCGATTTCGGTGGACATGTAGTGGACCATGTGGGAGGGCTTGTTGATGCCGTGGCCTTCGCCCTTGTAGAGGACGAGCTTGGACGTCTTGCCCAGCTCCTGGAGGGCGTTGAAGTATTCGATGGACTGCATGTGGTTGACGGCCTGGTCGGCGGTCCCGTGCATGAGGAGGAGCGGGGTGCCGACGTTGAAGACCGCCGCGATGGGGCTGTCGTGAAAGGCCTTCTTCATCTTCGCCGGGGAACCTAGGGGATCGTAGTAGACCTCGGGGAGGACGGGGTTACCCTGGCAGAAACATGAGAGGAAGTTGAACCCCCCGGCGATGGATACGGCGGCCTTGAAGACGGCCGTCTTGGTGACGGTCATGTTCACCATGAAACCCCCGTAGGAGTATCCCGAGATCGCCAGGCGGTCCTTGTCGATGGAGCCCGTGGCCAGGGCCGCCTCCACGCCGGACATCATGTCCTTGAAGTCCCCGCCGCCGAAGTCGGCCAGGTTGGCCCGGAGGAACTTCTCCCCGTAGGTGGTGGAGCCCCGAACGTTGGGGATCAAGGTGGCCCATCCCTGGGAGGCGAAGACGTGCCAGAGGTAGCGGTAGGTGAAGGCGTTCAGCCAGCACGCCGCCGGCCCGCCGTGGATCTCCACCACCAGGGGCGCCTTCTTTCCCTCGGTCAGGCCCGGGGGAAGAAAGAGGAAGCCCTCCACTGCCAGGCCGTCCGGGGCCTTCCAGGAAAGAGGGAGCGGGTCGTGGAATCCGAAAGGAGCGGCGGACTCGCGGACCTTGGTGAGCCTTTTGGGGGCCCACTTGTCGAGGGAGGAGAAGAAGAGGTCCGAGGGGTGGGTGAAGTCGCTGGCCGTGAAGACAGCCTTCTTTCCCGAGGCGTCCAGGGAGACCTGGAGGATCGACCCCGGGGCCTCGCCGAGAACCCGGGCCTTCCCCCCCGAGGCTGGGATTTCGTAGAGCCGGATCCTGGCCTTGCGGCCGGCCAGGAATCGAATCCATCTCCCGCCGGGACTCCAGGCGGTCCATCCCCTTCCCGGCTCCAGGTCGAAGGGAGCCGTTGCGGTGAGCTGGTTGAAGCGCCTGGTCCCGAGATCCAGGACGAAGAGGTCCTGGACGTTCACGTAGTGGCCCCATTTCACGTGGCGGTCCCGGGTGAAGGAGATGCGTTTGCCGTCAGGCGAAAACCTGGGATTGGCGTGGTGGGCGGGCAGGTCCGAGAGGATCTCCACCTTGCCCTCCAGGTCCACCAGGGCCAGGAAGTGGTCCTCCGTAACCCCGCTGGAGCCCTTGGGGTCGGCCGTGAAGGCCAGTTTCTTCCCGTCCGGGGCCCAGTCGAAGTCGTAGACGTAGATCCTTCCGTCCGTGAGGGCCTTTTCCTTGCCCGTGGAAGTGTCCAGGACCCAGAGCTGGGGCCAGGTGGAACGGTCCTCCAGGGAGGTCCGCACCTGGGGGTCCTTGCCCCAGCCCTTTTTTCCCTTGGGAGGCGCCAGAAAGGCCAGGAGCTTGCCGCCTGGGGAGAAGGCCGGCGAGGCGATCCCTCCCTTGCGGGGGCCCGCCACCTTGCGGGGGTCGGCGCCGTCGAAGCGGTTGGCGTAGAGGGCAGTCTTCCCTCCCCGGTTGGAGAAGAAGTAGAGGGTCTTGCCGTCCCTGGACCAGAAGGCTCCCCAGTCGTCGTGGCCGTCCCTGGTGAGGAGCTTGTCCTTTCCCGTGGCCGGATCCACCAGGTGGAGGCGGCGGTGGTAGGTGTCCTTCTTCAGGTCCCGGCGGACCTCCAGGTAGACCGCCCGGGTCCCGTCGGGGGAGAGGGCCGGCGAGGCCAGGATGGGGAGTTCGAGGAAGTCTTTCACCCCGAAAGGCCGGGTCTTGGCGGCGGCGCCGGGAAGGAGGAGGGGGGCGAACAGGAAGGGAAGGACGAAAGAGGCCTTTCTCATGCGAGTCTCCTTGTGAGCCTGGGTCCCCGGAGAACATAGGCAATGGACCGTCCCGGGACCACACCCGGGCTTCAAAAGGAGGGGGAAAGACAGGCGGGAGGGGACGGGTTTGTGTATGCTGGAACTCTTCCGGCCCGCCTTTTCCGGGGCCGGGAACCAACACCCATGGCGGACCCGGCCCTGATCGACACCAGGGAGGGCCTGGAGGCCCTCGTCCAGGAGCTTCTCCGCCACCCCCTCCTGGGGGTGGATACGGAGGGAAATTCCTATTTCGTATACCAGGAGAGGCTCTGCCTCCTCCAGTTCTCCACCGAGAAGGAGGACTACCTCCTGGACACTCTGGCCGGGCTGGACTACTCCCCCCTCAAAGAAGTCCTGGAGAACGGAAAGATCCTCAAGATCTTCCACGACGGGGAGCAGGACGTGGTCTTCCTCAAGCGGGACCTGGGGATCGGGGTGCGGGGGATCTTCGACACCAAGGTGGCCGGCGCGGGGCTCGGCGACGGGGGCGTGGGGCTGGCCAACCTGGCGGAGCGGCGCCTGGGGATCGTCCTGGACAAGAAGTGCCAGCGGAGCAACTGGGGGAAACGTCCCCTTTCGGCCGAGCAGCTTCGCTACGCCGTGGGGGATACGCGCCACCTCATCGCGCTCTACCGCTCCCTCCGGGCCGACCTGGAGAAGGCCGATCCCCTGGTGCGCCGCCTGGTGGAGGGGGAGTTCCGGCGCCTCGAGACCCTG
>JALUZX010000852.1 GCA_027011425.1 Planctomycetota bacterium | reverse complement strand
ACCCTCTCCAGGGGCAGCATGGACGTCACGGCCCGGTCGAGGAAGGCCCCCACCCGTGGATCGGAAGGCCCGGAGATCCCCTGGCCCTTCACGGAATCGCCGATGACGAAGACGAAACGCCCCGGCCGGGGATCGGAAGGCTTGTCCCCCGGCGGAAGCAGGCGCAGGCCCCCGTCCTTTCCCTCCAGGACCTTCCAGCCCCGGGGATACCAGAAGGTGAAGCCGATGGGATGGTTGTAGAGGTTGCCCTTCGCGGCTCCCGCCGCCGTGGGCCCGGCGTCTTTTTCTCTTCCGCCCAGCCGGAAACTTTCATAGAAGGCCTTCCAGGCCGCCCCCGCCTCCCCGGCCTTGTCCATGGGCGCGGCCAGGATGATCAGGCAGGAACCCTCATTGGAGGCGAAAGCCGCCAGTTGGGACCGGGAAGCCCTCTTCTTGGGATTCACTCCCTGGAACTCCACCACCCGCGCGTCCCGTCCGGAGACCTTCCGGGTTCCCCTTCGAAGGACCCGGAAATCCTTCCATTGCCTCTTCACCTGTCCTTCCACGGCGGAAAGGACAAGGTCCGGCCGGTTCACCCCGGGAAAGAAGAGGACGCTCATGGCCCAATCCCCGGACTTGACGTTGACCCCCCTGCCGTTGGGGAAGGGCTTGACCGTCCAGCCCGCGGGATAGCGGAAGGAAAAGCGCCCCGCCGGATCTCTGTATTCCGGCAGGGCCTTCCCTGCGCGGGCCCGGCCGGGGACGGGCCTCCCGAGGAGTGCCTTCTTCTTCTTTTCGTATTCCTCCTCCGAAAGGATCCCGGCCTTCCGCGCCGCTTCCAACGCCCGTAGTTTCTTCTTCGTCCCCTCGTCGATTCCCGGCCGGGAAGCCAGGATTTCGGCCTTCTTCTTTTCGTATTCCGCCCTGGTCAGCACGCCTGCACGGTAGGCCTGTTCCAGGGCGGCAAGCCTGGCATCCACATTCCCTGAAGGAGGCTGTGCGCGAAGAAGAGTGAAGCCCGGGAGGAAGAGAGCCGCGAGGAAAAACAGGGGTTTCATGGGGGCCGCCAGGGTCCTTTCCAAGGGTAAAAGGGCGGGCATTCTCACCGGACGGACCATTCCCGTCAAGAACCCCCTTTTCCGGCCGCCCTTTTCGCCCCAGGAACACATTGTCCCGGGAGATTCGGATGCGCTGGAGACGAAGAATCCAGGAAGGAACATGAAGAAACGCGGATACAGGGTGGAAAGAGACAGCCTCGGAGAGGTGCGGGTCCCCGCCGGGGCCCTCTACGGCGCCCAGACCCAAAGGGCATTGGAGAATTTCCCCATCAGCGGAATTACTTTCCCCGGGGCCTTCCTGAGGGCCCTGGGGCTCATCAAGTGGGCGGCGGCAAAGGCCAACATGGAGGCCGGCATCCTGGACCGGGAGACGGGGCGCGCCGTGGAAGCCGCCGCCATGGAGGTGGCGGAAGGAAGATGGGACGACCAGTTTCCCCTGGACGTCTACCAGACCGGTTCGGGCACGAGCGCCAACATGAACGCCAACGAGGTGATCGCCGCCCTGGCCGCCCGCTCCCTGGGCCGGCCCGTGCACCCCAACGACCAGGTCAACATGAGCCAGTCCAGCAACGACGTCGTCCCCTCGGCGATCCACGTCTCCTCGGCACTTTCCGTGGAAGAGAAACTCCTCCCTTCCCTGGACTTCCTGGCGGAGGTCCTGGAAAAGAAGGCCTCCCGGCTCATGGACGTGATCAAGACGGGCCGCACCCACCTGATGGACGCCCTGCCCCTCAGGCTGGGCAGGGAGATCGAGGCCTGGGCCCACCAGATTCGGGTTTCGTCTGACCGGATCCGGGACGTCCGGCCCCGGCTGTTCCAGCTCGTTCTGGGCGGCACCGCGGTGGGGACCGGCCTCAACGCTCCGCCTGGATTCGGGGAGCGGGCCTCGGCCTTCCTTGCCGAGGCGACGGGGCTCCCCTTCCGGAAGGCGGACAACTTCTATGCCGGAATCGCCGGCCAGGAAACCGCCCTGGAGCTTGGGTCCCAGCTCGGGGTCCTGGCGGCCGCCCTGGCAAAGATATGCAACGACCTGCGCTGGATGAACAGCGGCCCCCTGGCCGGGCTCTCCGAGATCTCCCTGCCCGCTCTCCAGCCGGGCTCCAGCATCATGCCGGGAAAGGTGAACCCCGTGATCCCCGAGGCCGCGGCCATGGCATGCGCCCGGGTCACGGGGAACGTCACCACCCTGGCCCTGGCGGCCCGGTCCGGGAATTTCCAGCTCAATGTGATGCTTCCCCTGGCGGCCCACGTCCTCCTGGAGAGCCTTTCCCTTCTGTCCAACTCTGCCCGCCTCCTGGCGGAGAAGGCCGTCCGTGGTTTTACGGTGAACCGGAGGCGCCTGTCCTCCATTCTCGACAGGAACCCGGTTCTCGCCACGGCCTTGAATCCCATCGTTGGATACGAGAAGGCCGCGGAACTCGCCAAGAAGGCCTGGAGCGAGGGACGGAGGATCCTGGACGTGGCCGCCGGGGAGACGGACATTCCCCGGGAAAGACTGGAGGAGATCCTGGACCCCGGGAAGATCGCAGGCCCCTGATTCAGCGGCGGACCCCGAAAAAGGCCTTCCAGTCCCTTTCCAATCGTTTCAATCCCCGGGGAAGGAGGGCCGCCTTCAAGGCCTTCTCGTCGTCCTTTCCCTTCTTCAGGACCTTCAGGTAACGGAAGAGGGCGTTCCTGTAGGCGGGTTTCCCCGACTCATGGAGGAACCAGGCCAGGGACCAGGCCTGGGCGTAGTGCATCTCGTAGGCGTCGCCCCCGGCGAAATCCGCCGCTTTCAGGCGGAAGAAGGAACTTAGGGGGGTATACGTCCCGCTCTTCATGGCCACCCGGATTCTCTCGGCGTACCTGGGATGTTTCTTCCAGGCCCCCACGAGCTTTCCGTTTTCCATGTGGGCCGTCTCGAAGCAGGACCCCACGCCCGCGAGGATCCATGTATAACGGGGATGGTATTCCAGGAGGCACTCGACCAGGTAGTAGGCGCAGGCCTCCCTGTATGCGCCGGAAAAGGTCCACCGGAGGGTCTCCAGCTTGGTGTTGGGAAGATACATCATCCTTTGGCGCGGGGAATAGAAGGCCGTCCCCGGCTTTCCGGGAAGGGTCTGGGCGAACCGGTAGAAGCCGTTCCACGTGGCGAACAGGCGCACCACGCACCCGTAAGGCTTCTTTCCGCCCCCCGGGAATTCCCTCCTGAAGAGGTCCATCGCGGCGTCGAGCCGCGTTCCGACGGCCCTGGCTAGAGGCTCCTTGGCGTTTGTGAGGATGAGAAACTCCCGCGACAGGTATGCCTTCCACAACCGGAACTTTCCCCAGGCCCGGGCGAATTCCAGCCCCTTCTTCACCCTGCCTTCCTGGAGACAGAAACGGGCCAGGGGAAGGAGGGCGTCTTCCAGGTCGGGGCGGTTCCGGATTCCCTTCCACCATTCCCGGATGATCTCGTCCGTGTCCTTCTTGGAGGAGATCCACGCAACGTCCCGGATGGGGAGGAGTCTCTTCAGGCGGGAGACGAAGTAGTTCTTGCGGTCCCACCGCACGATGTCCCCCTTGTAGGTGCGGCCGTTCTTCAAGACCAGGACTTCCCCGGGCAAGGAAGGCGGGAAAAGGAGAAAACAAGAAAAAAAGATGAAAGTAGAGAGTTTTCGAAGAACCCCCCCGGCCCTCTTCCCGGGGTTGTCGGCCCAAAGATTCTTCATTTCCCCCCTCCTTCCGGATTTTCATGGGAGATTTCTCTTGGTTTCGTCCAGGACCCGGCCCTGGAGGCTCTTTTTCCATGATTGTTCTTACAAGAAAGGAGTCAACCCCCCGGCCGGGAGGTTGGGGGCTCACAATCCCGGGCTTGGGAGAAAGACGGCTCTTGCATCCTCCCGCTCCCGGCTCCACCCTTGTAGAATCCATGACCCGGTCGGCCTTTGAGAGGTATTTCCCATGTGGAAAATGTTCCTGGCGCCCTTCCTCCTCGCGCCCTTTGCCCTGGCCGGTCCACCGGCGGACCTGGCCGAGCCCTTTCCGGTCCTTGCAGGAGGCAGGCCTATCGACGTGGAAGTCGGCCACGCCGCCCCCTGCCTGTTCGATTTCGACAGGGACGGAAAGCCGGACCTCCTGGTGGGCCAGTTCGGGGGCGGAAAGCTCCGGATCTACCTGAACCGGGGAACAGGGGTAAAACCTCTCTTCCGCGATTTCCAGTGGTTCCAGGCGGGAGGAACCACTGGAAAAGTCCCTTCCGGCTGATGCATCGGCTTCGGTCCGCAAGCTGTGGACCTGGACGGCGACGGAATCACCGACATCCTTTCAGGCTCCTACCCGGGAAAAATCTACCTCTTCCGTGGAAAGAAGGACGGGACCTTCGAGGCGGCCCTCACCCTGAAGGACACCTCCGGCCGGGATCTCGACCCGGGCCGGGCCTCGGCGGTCTTCGCCTTCGACTGGGACGGAGACGGGGACCTCGATCTTGTCGTGGGAGATATCCGGGGAAACATAAAGTGGGTTCCCAACAGGGGCTCGAAGAAAGAACCCCGTTTCGGAAAACCCGAACCCATCCCCGCCGGAGGCAGACCCATCCGGGTCCCGAGGGGGGACGCGGGCCCCCACGTGGCGGACTGGGACGGCGACGGCAGGCCCGACCTCCTGTCGGGAGCGGGGGATGGAAGCGTCTGGCTCTTCAGAAACACATCTTCCCGGAAACCGCCCCTCCTGGAAAAAGGAGTGCTCCTCGTGCCGCCTCCGCCCCGACCCAGGCCCATCCGGTCTTCCGATGCCAGGACGCCTGAGCCGGGGAAAAAAACATCCAAGGAGCATCTCCGCCCCGGAAGGCGGACCAAGATCTGGGTCGCCGACTGGAACGGCGACGGCCT
>JALUZX010000851.1 GCA_027011425.1 Planctomycetota bacterium | reverse complement strand
CACAGGAGGCAGACACATCTCATGCTTATTATCGTTCCTTGGAGATTGCGCCCAGACAACAGCCCCGTCCAGTCCTTTTCCTGAGTCAGAGTCCAAGACAAAGCCTTTCACCCGGTTCGATTTTGCACCACACTCTATTTCCAATTTATTAATGTTGGTTTTTTCAAGCCTTTTAATCCCTTGAAAAAATTTGCCTTCTTTCCGGAAAACGACGATAACCCACCTTCTTCCTCCGGAGGAGGCCGGTGCCGGCCAATCCTTGAGGTTAACACTAAAAAAACCCTTCGTGCCTGTTGTAAATTTTGATGAGATTAGGGACTTTTGGCCTTCCCCCCAAAAATAGGCCTTTCCCACAACCTTGACCTGCGGGCACCCCGAAAGGTCCATAACTTTGACATCAATCTTGATGTCTTCCTTTTCATTGCCATTGTTTAAATGAAGAAACCGCGATGCCGGGAAACAAAGGAGAATTAGGCCCAGCGAAATCCACTTCAAGAGGGTTTTTGAAGAAAATCTTTTTATCAACATTTTTACTAGCCCCTTAACGGGAACAACAACAACTCATTCACTTCCCCTGGTTCCCCTTAATTCCCAAACAAGGTTATACTCTTTCTCTCCGGTTATATGGGCCCCACTCATTAAAGAAATCAAGTGATACCCCCTCTCCCTTGGAGGCTCCAAAAGCACACTGGAAGGAGAAAACCCCCCCAGAATTCTGACTTTTATTTCAACCCTCGCAGCCGGCTTCCCGTATACATCGTATTCCGAGGCTATAGGTTCCAAGGACAAAAGGACACCGGAATTCTTGGACCAGGAAAAAGAAGTGTCACGGCCGACCATACCCAAATAGTAATCAGTTCTCCCATTTTCCCCCTTCTTGCACCAGTAAACCATTTTCGCCTCAATGCCCCACTTGGCCGCTTTCTGCATCACAGAAAGTTGGTCGCAATCTATAATCGCTCCACCGGTTTTGAAACCCTTGAAAGAGGACTCCCCCCATACCGCAAGAACAATTCCACTCTTCTTCTCGTCCCGGCCGGGAACCCTTTCCCGGTTTTGAATAAGGAACCATTTTTTTCCGGGATAGGCACCGTAAATCTTGATTTTTTTTCCAAAGTAACGATTCAATTTGATTTGGAAAAGAATCCTCCATCCGCGAAAATTTGGCTTTTCTTCCAACGGAATCCAAACTTCTTCACTTGTTTTTCTCCTTTCGCCATTTCCCTCTTTATTTTCTATTCTCTTCTTATCCTTTTCTCCAACCTTCGCTTGTACACTCCTTAATCCACCCCAAACCCCAAAAATGGATCCTGCAAAAAGAACGGCCATAATAGTCCCAAGGAAAGATTTTTCAGGGAAAAACCTCTTTAAACCACAAATGCTTAATTTTCTATCCACAACCAATCGTAACCTCCATTTCCACCAAGGATACTCATGGTCTGCCCCTTATGGGACAAACAGAAGCTTCTTATTTATTACGATTATTCCTGGGATTTCTCATGGTTTTCACCATATAATTTTTTGTCAATAACCACACCGTTGCCTAACCCCCTCGTAACTTGGTGGGCACATTGGCCCTATTAGGGTTAACTTCATCCTGGGTCACATCAACCCCCCCATAATAAACATGGCCCTTTCTTTTTCCCCACTTAATGACGAACACGACAAAAGTCCCTCATACGGGAATCGACCCCATCATATAGATATTCCGGTATTTCCTGAAAACCATATCTAGTGGCGCTTGCCGAAATTGGCGACTTTTGTTGTAACCGTTATTTAATGGTTACCTTTGGTTTTGGTGCCTTCAGCTTCCGCTTTGCCTTCACAAACACATTTCCACGTCCGGCTCATGTTTCCGCTCTCTTGGACTAACGCCCCATCCCAGACTAAGGTGCGAGGGTCCCCTGTTGGCCTGGGGCCCGGATTATCTTTATTTTTCACAATAGCCCCCCCATAAAGAACCTCTATCTTCACTTCATTTTTCCCTGTCAAATCTCTTGGGATCAAGGTCCCTATTGCGGCTGCCCAAACATAGCCACTGTGTGTAATATTCAAATCAATTTTGCCTTCCTCGTTAACTTTCTGCTGTTCAGTTACACGGATTACACAATCATCCTTTGACATACAGCCCCTATCCTTGTCCTTACATTCACAACCTATTTCTGCAGAATATTCTGCTCTTGTTGTATATTTTGACCATTTCGAAACAACTATTACAGATATCCCGTCATCTTTAATGGTTACTTTCGCATTAATAGTGAATAATTGAGTTATTTGCCCAACCTTTACATATCCACTATATATGGGCAAATCCTTTCCCTTGCCACCTTGTCCCGACACAGATTCTCCTACTAGTCTTGAGTAGCAATCCCCTTTTAAATTTTGCCTTTCACCACCTCCCAAATGCCTATCGCCCAAGGAAGGATCAGCTGTTGAACCTTTGATTTTAATTGGGTCGATTTCCAACATCTCTTCTTTGCCAAAGAAACCGAATTCGATGTTGGAGTCGTGCTGGTCAGCGTAGGGGTTGCCGGTGGCGGGGTCGAAGCGGGTGAGGACGCCGTAGTAGTCGTATTGGCGCCACTCCTGGAGGGAGAGGTCTCGGGTCCTGATTTCGATGAGGGAGTCGTCTGCGTCCTGGAGGAAGAAGTGGTCCATCTGGGCGGTGGAGCCGTTCCAGTCGGCCTGGGCGATGTGCTCGCCCGGGGTGACGCCTTCGGCAAAGGTGTGGACCGGGGTGTCCCCGTCCTGGCCGTAGGCGAGGGCCATAGCCCTCCTGTCGTAGCACCACCAGTTGTTTCCGTCATGGGGGTTGGCCGACTCGTAGGTCTCCCTCATGATCCGGAGATTCGAGGGGGTGTAGGCGTAGCGGCTCACCAGGACGCCGTCGGAGCTGAAGGTGGTTTGGGTGCTGGAGACACTGGAAAGGGTCTTGGGTACCCCTGTCTTCAGAAACTTGGCATGCCCGTAACGGGCGTTCACCTTGGAGAGGAGGGCCAGGTAGGACTTGTAGTCCAGCTTCACCAGGGTCTTCTTTGCGGCCGTGGCCTTGGAGATCTTCTTGGAGAGGGCCAGGCCGTCCTCCTTCCAGGAGGAGGTCGAGAAGGTCTCTCCCTCCGACACGATGGCATAGACCGCGCAGAGGCGGTTCAGGTAGTCGTATTCGTAGATGTATTTCCCGTCGTTCACCAGGTTGCCGTTGCCGTCGTAGAGGTAGGGGCAATCGGCTCCTTCGATCGGATGGTTGGTCACGTCGGTGTAACGGCTGGACTCGTTGTGGTTTACTTCCGGGTCTATCTCTTTCACCAGGTTGCCGTTTTCATACTCTTCCTTCTTGTTCCAGTTGTCCACCAGGTCCAGGTCCAAGACCAGGTATCGCTCGTAAGGAGCACTCATAAAGTCCCCAGGATATTTATCCACAGGGACACCATACTTGGCCTGGACAAGCCTCGAGTAGCCGTCACGTTTGTACCAATCCCACTTTTCCTGGAAGGCGCCACCACCATTCTCTGAATCATGGTAGATATGGGGGTAATGGATGGCCTTCAGCTCCTCCCTGGTGGTCCAGTCCAGGGTCTCCTGGAAGGTCTGGTTCGTCTGGATCGAGGTGAGCCGGCCCAGCTGGTCCCGCGTCCAGGTCACGTCGATGGTCGGGGATTGCTCCCCATCCTCGGGGTGGACCTTCCGGGCGCTCACCCAGGAGCCTTCATACCCGTATTCGGCGAAGTCCCTAAAAGACGTGACGCCCGGCTCCCGGATCTGAATCTTCCGGATATACCCCCTGGCGTCGGGAGTGAAGGCGAATTCGAAGTGGTCCCCTCCCGAAGCCCCCGGGAAGACCACCTTCCTGCGGAAGGCGGGGTCTTTCTCTCCACCGGCGGTGAAGACCGAGGTGAAGGTCTTGGTCCCTCCACCCGTGGGGGGATACTGGAAGGATTCCGTCACCTGCCGGCCCAGGCCGTCGTAGGTGAAGCTGTGGACCACGATCTCGTAGGGTTCCCCCGAGGTGTCCTTGCCGTAGGTCTTCTCCTCGGTCACCCGCCCCAGGTCGTCGTATGCCCAGGTCTCCTTGTAGGTGAGGTCCGAGGCGCCCGTGTTGTCCGTGGTCCGGACCCGCTCCTTGAGCTGCCTGGTGGTAGGAAAATAGTCCAGGACCACCGTGGTGTCGTTGCCGTCCTTCCACTGGATGAGCTTGTCGTCCGTGGCGTAGGTGTAGAGCCAACGGAACTGGGGTCCTCCGGAATACCCGGGGATCCTTTTTTCCGTCACCCTGCCCCCGATGTCCCGGATGGTCACGGCCTTGTTGTGGTTGTCGGGGTCCCCCGCATTGGAGTAGGGATTCAACTCCGTTACCGTCCGGTTCGCATCGTCGTAGACCGTCTCCCAGGTCCGGGTGTCATTGCTGTCCTGGTAGGAAGTCTCCGTCCTCTTCCGGAGCCGGCCCAGGGCGTCGAAGGCGTAGGTCACGGCCACGCCCTTTTCTTCGGATTTGGCCCAGCCCGAATCCCAAACCTTGTTCCCGAGAGAATCATAGGCCGACTCTCTCTGGATATTACCCGTTCCGGTCACCTTCTTCTCCAGCTTCAACCGGGCCAGGCCGTCGTATTCGAAGAGGGTCCTTCGCTCCACGGTCCCGGTCACGGCGCCCGAGGCGTCCTCCTTCCTGAGGAGCGACCGGCTCATGGTCACGAGCCCCCTGCTGTCATACTGGGTCTCCCACCAGTTCCTCTCGGTGGCCGTGTCCGACCGGCTGTCCTCCTTGCGGATCTCCCGGCCCAGGCCGTCCACCCGGTAGTAGAAGCCCCGCTGGTCCGTGCCGGTACCCCCCGCGTTCGGAGCATCCAGAAGGGAGCTTTCCTGGATCGTGGAGTCCCCGTTCCAGGCGAGGTGGGTCACGACC
>JALUZX010000850.1 GCA_027011425.1 Planctomycetota bacterium | reverse complement strand
CCCCTGGAAGGGGCCCCCGCCCTCGACGGGGACCCTGGGTCCCCTGGATACCCCGGCGGAGGGGGAGAGACAGAAGAGGAATCGCTCCAGGAAGGCTCCCACCGCCTCTCCGGGGAAAGAGGCGGGAGGATCCATGGGTCGACTTTCCCCGCTCAGAGATCCTGGCCCAGTTTTTCCCAGACCGACTCTCCCTCCTCGATTCCCTTCGCCTTCAGGTGAGGGAAGGTCCGGAAGAGGAAATAGGCCAGGGGAACCACGCCGAAGAGGATGATGACCAGGTCCGGGATCATCCGGATCTGCCCGATGAAGTGGACGGGGCCGCTCTCGAAGAAGCTCGCGTCCCGGGCCTTCCAGATTCCTTCCTTGAAACTGATCCAGGCCTGCATGCATCCCACGGGGAAGAGGGTCCCGAGCACCATCAGGAGAAGGCCCACGTTCAGGCCGAAGAAGGAGAGCTTGAGGATCCCGTCGTTCCAGTGTTCCTTCTTCACCAGCCCGCGCCAAGCGAAGAGCAAGAGCGCGATGGAGAGCATACCATAGGTCCCGAAAAGGGCGGCGTGGCCGTGGTTGACGGTCAGGTAGGTTCCATGCTCGAAGTAATTGACGATGGGAAGATTGATCAAGAAACCGAAGACCCCCGCCCCCAGGAAGTTCCAGAAACTGGAGGCCACGAGGAAATACATGGGCCACTTGTAAGGGAACTCCTTCCCCTCTTTCTTGATGGACTGGTATTCCATCAATCCCCGCACGACCAGGCCCATCAGCGGGATGGGCTCCATCGAGGAGAAGACGCTTCCGATGGCCAGCCAGTAGGAAGGACCGCCGTACCAGTAATAGTGGTGGGCCGTCCCCATGATCCCCGAGAGGAAGGTGAGAGCGGCGGTGAAGTAGGCCACTCTGAGGGCGCCCTTGGCGGAGGCCAGCCCCATGGCCACCAGGAGAACGGAGATCACCGCCACGCCGAAGAATTCGAAGATGCTCTCCACCCAAATGTGGACCACGAACCATCGCCAGTAATCGGCCAGGGTCATGTTGGTCCCCTTGCCGTAGAAGAGCCCGAAGGCGAAGAAGCCCACCACCAGGATCGCGCTGAAGAGGTAGAACCAGATGAGAGCGGAGAATTCGTCCTTGTGCTTCATCCTCAGGTGATGGGCGGCCGCCCTGTAGACGATGAAGAGCCAGGCTACGAGCCCGACGAAGAGGAGGATCTGCCAGATCCTTCCAAGTTCCAGGTATTCCCAGCCCTGGTGACCAAACCAGAACCAGAGGTTCCCGAGCATCCCCTTGATGCCCAGGACCTCGCCGAGAAGACTCCCCAGGGCCACAAGAAGGATGGCGCCGAAGAGGATCTGCACCAGCAACCCCTGCTTCTTGGGCTCCTTCCCGCCGATGATCGGGGCCAAATAGATGGCCGAGGCCACCCAGGTCGTGGCGATCCAGAAGATGGCGAGCTGGAGGTGCCAGGACTTGGCCCAACTGTAGGGAATGAGCTTGGCGAAGAAAGGGATATAGAACTTGCCCGGGTGCACGGTGTAGTGGGCCATGAGCCCCCCGAAGGAAGTCTGGAGGAGGAAGAGAAGGATCACCACCAGGAAATACTTGGCGGCCTTCAACTGGCTCGAGGTCAATGGAAGATCGATGAGTTTCTGGGCCAGGGAGGCTCCCTTGGTGGGCCCATACCAGAGCTGGTGGCGATGCACCAGGTAGATGAAGATCCCGAGAACGACGAAAAGGGAAAGAAGTCCGCCCAAGGTCCAGATGAAGACCTGGTTGGACGGGACGTTTCCGGCTGCCTTGTCGGGAGGCCAGTTGTTCGTGTAGCTGAAATCCTTTCCCGGTCTATTCACCGAGGCGATCCAGGCCGTCCAGAAGAAGAAGCGCCCGATCTGGGCCCTCTCTTGGGGAGTGGGGACCGTGCCCGGAAGGAAACCGTAACGCTCTTCACCCTTGTCGAAGGTCCGGTCCCAGAATGCCAGGAGGTCCTGGAGACCCTTCACTTGGGCTTCGGTGAGCCGCAGGGTTTGGGTGGAGGAGTCGTACCGGTTGGTCTTGATCTCCTCCACCACCTTCCCGTCCACGGCCTCCCTCTGGGAAGGCGCCAGGTCGGTGTAGCTCTTTCCAAACTCTTTCCGGGCCAGGTAATCCCTGATCGAAAGAACCAACCGGTGGAGGGAAAGAGCGGAGAACTCCATTCCCCTCTGGGACCCGTGGCCCCAGACGCTTCCATGATCCATCAGGCCGTAGCGCTGGTAGGTGTCCTGGCCCGCCAGGATATCGGCCTTCCTGAACAGGGTTTTCCCGTCCGGTCCGGCCACCACCCCCGGGTAGGGAGGGAGGCTCTTCTTCGCCAGGATCCCTCCCCCGAGAAGCACGACCATGGCGACAATGAAGCAAAGAATCGCGGCCCATTTCAAAGCAGGAGTAGACATGAGGGCTCCTCCATCGATTCCAAGGCTTTCTATGAATGAGGGCTCGGCCCCGGCCGGTTTTTCAAGAACATCTTCTAAAAGCCCCGAAGCCGGGTTTCAATATCATTATCAAGGACAAATCGCCCACAATTTCCTATTTTTTGGTATATTTTTGGCCTCCTGCGGGATCTGCAGGTCGAAGGCCCGGCTGGCAGCGAAAGGGCATAGAAAAACCCCGGGCGATTCGACCCGGGGTTTTCGAAAATCCTGGTCCGGAGAGGAGAATCCCCTTTCCGGCGGAGGGTTTATTCCAGGATCTCGGTCTGCTTCTTCTTGGCCGCCTCCTCGATCTTCTTCTCGTATTTCTTGAGCATCTCCTGGATGTCGTCCCGGAGCTTGCGGGCCTGGTCCTCCGTGAGAGGGACTTCCTTGTCCTTTTCCGCGGCGTCGGCCGACTTGTTGAGGTCGCGGCGCACGTTCCGGAGGGAGACCTTGGCCGCCTCGGCCATCTCCTTCACCCGGGCGGCCAGCTTCTTCCTCTGCTCCTCCGAGAGAGGAGGGAAGTTAAGGCGGATCAACTTCCCGTCGTTCTGGGGGGTGATCCCGAGATCCGACTTGAGGATGGCCTTCTCGATCTCTCCGATGGACCCGGGGTCGAAGGGCTTGATCACGATTCCCCGGGGTTCGGGCACGGAGATCTGGGCGATCTGGTTCAAGGGGGTGGGGCTGCCGTAGTAATCCACCCGGATCCCCTCAACCAGCGCCGGCGTGGCGCGCCCCGTCCGGATCGCCCGGAAGTCCTCGAGGAGAACCTCCAGAGCCTTCTCCATTCTCCTACGACCGTCCTCCAGGATCCGGGAGCCAACGTCCGCCATGGTTCTCCTACCTTTCTCCCTTGCCGGAATCTTCGTCCAAGGTCACAAGCGTCCCCACGGGCTCGCCCTTGACCACCTTTTCCAGGTTCCCTTCCTTGAACATGTCGAAGACGATCACAGGAAGCTCCCTCTCCTGGCAGAGGGTGATGGCCGTCAGGTCCATGATCTCCAGCCGCCTGGCCAGGACCTCCCGGTAGGTCAACCGTTCCCAGCGTTTCGCGTCGGGATGCTTCTTGGGGTCCGCCGAGTAGATCCCGTCCACCTTGGTCCCCTTGAGGAGGACCTGGGCCCCGATCTCGGCAGCCCGAAGGGCCGCCGCCGTGTCGGTGGTGAAAAAGGGGTTTCCCGTGCCCCCCGCCATGATCACCACCCGCCCCTTCTCCAGGTGGCGCACGGCGCGTCTCAGGATGAAGGGTTCGCAGACCTGGTTCATCTCCACGGCCGAGAGCACCCGGACCTCCTGACCCAGGAGTTCCAGGGCGTCCTGAAGGGCCAGGGAATTGATGACCGTGGCGAGCATCCCCATCTGGTCCGCCGCGGCCCGGCCCGTGCCCTTGTCGCTGAACACCCCCCCCCGGAGGATGTTGCCGCCGCCCGTGACCACGCCCACCTGCACGCCGGACCGGGCGATGCCGGCCACGCTCCGGGCGATCCACTGGATGGAAGCAGGAGAAAGGGCGCCTTCCGGGCCCGAGAAGGCCTCGCCGCTGAGCTTCAGGAGGACCCGGCCGTAACCCGCCATGGAAGACTCAGCTTCCAAGCTGGAACCGGACGAACCGGGAGATCTTGATGTTCTCTCCCAGCTTTCCCACCATCTGCTGCCGTTTCTGTTCCACCGTGATCTTGTCGTCGTGCACGAAAGGCTGTTCCAGGAGGCAATTCTGGGCGAAGAAGGCCTTCATCTTCCCTTCCAGGATCTTCTCCTTCACTTGTTCGGGCTTGTCCGCCGGGATCTGCTCCCTGTAGATAGCCATCTCCTTCTCCACCATCTCCGGATCGGCCTCCTCCCTGGTGAGCCACTTGGGATCGTGGAAAGCCACGTGCTGGCAGAGCTGGTGCCCGAATTCCTTGAAATCGTCGGAGCGGGCCACGAAATCGGTCTCGCAGAGAATCTCCACCATCACCCCGATCTTGCCGTTGTGATGGATGTAGCTGAAGATCCTCCCCTCTCCCACGGACCGGGAGGCCTTCTTCTCCGCCGCCTTGAGCCCGAGCTTGCGCAGGTGCTCCACCGCCTTGTCCAGGTCGCCCCCCACTTCGGCCAGAGCCTTCTTGCAATCCATCATGGGGGCGCCCGTCATCTCCCTTAGCTTCATCACCGTCTTGGCATCGACCGCCATGCCTGCCTCCTGGTTCTGGTTCCCCGCGAACGAATTCCTTCCGGGGAGGATCGACCGCGGGAGGCCGCCCTGGGCCTCCCGCGGAAAACACCGATTCCGTAAACGATGGGGAGGACTACTCGCCCGTCCCCTGGATCTCTTTCTCCGGCCCCTTCTCGGGGACGGCCTGGGGCTGCTCTTCCACCTTGGGGGGAGCCTGGCCCTCCGCGGGGGAAGGATCCGCGGGCGCCCCCTCCGGGACGGGAGCCCGAGGTGCCGGTTCCGCGGCCTCCCGGGGAG